>NZ_DALZYO010000011.1:8874-134988 GCF_031988165.1 Neobacillus sp. | reverse complement strand
ATGCTTCGGCAGCATTGGCATCGCACGAAGGAAAAGCGTTAGCTTTTTCGAGGAGGCCATACGCCGATAGGCAGGCGCCTTGCGCTTTTCTTAAAAGATTAGAAAGTATAAAATTTTCGACTTTGAGAATTGTCCAGCTCCAGCGCCCTAGCGACTAGAGTGCTTCCCTCACCTCCCTACGATAAGTCAACATCGGTTCGCTAACGCTCACCGTGTTTCCTTTATCTCAGTCGGTTCAGTCCAGCCCTTACGTCGCTGACCAGGGCGCTTGCGCTTTTCTTATTCAAATTGTATCTCAAGCTGCATCGTTAAGTTTGTATAAATAACCATCTCTTTTACTTTGAGTTTGTATCTTTTCTCATTGATTTTAACCGGTTTGTTTTCGATTATTTTTTTTAGCAAGTCTTTGCTTTTATAGACTGTCTCTAAATCCTTTGCCAGCATCATGTTGATATCATCTCTAACGGAGTCTTCTGTCTCTAACACACTTAATGAATCCAGCTTATATTTTTCCCAGTTCACTATTTTAATATTGATTTTCTGGACGGTAAGCTGCTCAAGGTTCCGCTTGTTCATCTCCTTATATTCATCCTGCCAGATTTTTTTCTCATTGTTTAAATCCACAATATCCTGCTGCTGTTTCCGAAGCAATTCTGTATTCCTTTCCTGCCAGACACCATAAATATATAAAAAAATACACCAGCTTATAGCACCGCCAACCGCCATGCCACCAAAAAATCTCTGAAAGGCCGGTTTTCGATAAAATGGCGGGATCCTCATGATGAAATATGCTCCTGGGTTAACCAATTTATGATTAGCGCACCTGTCTGGGCACCGCCTAGGGCAGAAAGAATTAATAATAATTGTTTAAAAAGATCCTTTGTATCAGCATTAAATATGCCTCTTTCAAAGGTATAAACCGCATCAAATGTTCCACCAATGGCCGCCACGATTGCCCAGATTCTCAGTGCTGAAGACAAGCGATAGACGGTTGTAAGGGGAGGTTGTCCTGTTATGAACGAAGCAATTCCACCAATTAGTGAACCTCCAAGTACGACGCCTAAGGCAATAAAATAGCTTTCTATGAAAGCTGGAAAAAAACCGATTTCTTTCATCCCTTCATCCGCCTTTGTACAAAATCGATACCCTCATACTTATTTATATGGACAATACCTAATGAATATGTTCATTGAAATACGATAATAAAAACAGAACATATTTTCCTTTTTTAGGATTAAGCACTATAATAAAAGAAGAGATTTTTTATTTTGGGGGTGACAAAATGTCCTTTATTCACCTGCATGTATATAGTGCATATAGTTTGTTATCAAGTACGGCTACGGTTCCTGAATTAGTAAAAGCTGCACAATCAAAGGGTTTCAGAGCCCTTGCATTAACAGACAAGAACATCATGTCTGGTACAATTGAGTTTTATAAGCTATGTAAAAAAAACAACTTAAAACCGATTATTGGCTTAACAGTGGATGTGGAAAGTGAAATAACGCCGAACGAATCCTATCCCCTTGTCTTACTAGCAGAAAACGAGAAGGGTTTTAGAAATCTTTTAAAAATATCCAGTGCGGTCCAAACAAAGGCAGAGAACGGGATTCCGCTAAAATGGCTAAAACATTATTCGGAGGGTCTTATTGCTATCACACCTGGACCTGA
This sequence comes from Neobacillus sp., assembly GCF_031988165.1. Classification (NCBI taxonomy): domain Bacteria; kingdom Bacillati; phylum Bacillota; class Bacilli; order Caryophanales; family Bacillaceae; genus Neobacillus; species Neobacillus sp. Next base: position 133,320 of record NZ_DALZYO010000011.1, on the reverse strand, counting down.
AGGGGAAATTGAACAATCTCTTCTTAATGGGAATGAGGAAATGGCAAGGAAGCTAATAAGAAAACTAGAAACCATTTTCGGTAATGGCAACTTTTTTCTCGCCATTCAAAATCATCAACTGGAACAAGAGAAGTTACTAATAAATCAGCTTCAACCGCTTTCAAAGGAAATGATGGTCCCTCTTGTGGCTACCAACCAGGTACAGTTTTTAGAAAAAGAGGATTTGTTTGCTCATGAATGTTTGCTAGCTATTAAGAATGGTGAGAAATTACAGGATGAACATAGAGAAAGATTGGAAAGCAATCAATACTATCTAAAAGCGGCGAATGAAATGATAGACTGTCTCTCTGAGTTTTCGGAAGCTTTGGAGAATACAATCCGTATCACCGAAAGATGTACGGTAGATATTGAACTAAATAAAACTTACTTACCCACATTTCCGACAGAAAATGGCATGGTTGCTGAAGAATACCTGGAAAAGTTATGTCAGAAAGGTTTGAGTGAGCGCATTTCCTCGCCAAGCAACGAGTATGTTGCCCGATTGTCCTATGAATTGACAGTTATTAAACGAATGAAGTTTAGCAATTATTTCTTAATTGTCTGGGATTTCATGAGATATGCCCGTGAACATGGAATATTGACCGGACCAGGCAGGGGTTCAGCAGCAGGTTCACTTGTTGCCTATGTTTTATATATAACCGATGTTGATCCCCTCGAACACAACTTATTATTTGAACGGTTTTTAAATCCTGAGCGGATTTCGATGCCTGATATTGATATTGATTTTCCAGATCACCGTCGTGAGGAAGTAATTGAGTATGTAGCCAAAAAATATGGGGAGCTGCACGTTGCCCAAATAGTTACTTTTGGGACACTTGCTGCCAAAGCAGTGTTGAGAGATGTCGGCAAGGTATTCGGATTAAATTCGAAGGAACTAGAGCAATTGTCAAGGCTTATTCCATCAAAAGTAGGCATAAATCTCCATGAGGCATATAAAGAATCTGAAGGGCTTCGCAGGTTCATTAATGAGACCCCGCAAAACCAGCAGCTTTTTGAAACGGCTTTAAAACTAGAAGGTCTGCCCAAGCATACGTCCACACATGCCGCAGGTGTAGTCATAAGCGAGAAGCAGTTGATTGATTTAATCCCCATACAACGAGGTTCTAACCATGTTTATTTAACACAATACTCCATGGAACATCTTGAAGAGATTGGTCTGCTAAAAATGGACTTTCTTGGCTTGCGAAATCTGTCTCTTATTGAAACAATCTTAGCTTCGATTTATCGTCATACAAGAAAAAAAATAGATATCGGGAAAGTCCCATTAGATGATATAAAGACCTTCGAATTATTAGCAAGAGGTGAAACGACAGGTGTTTTTCAGCTAGAATCGGAAGGGATGAGGAAGGTGTTAACCCGGATAAAACCTTCACGTTTTGAGGATATAGTTGCCGTCAATGCGTTGTACCGACCAGGCCCAATGGAAAATATCCCTCTCTTTATCGAACGAAAACATGGCAAAAAGAAAATCGAATACCCACACGACGATTTGCAATCGATCCTTGAGAATACATATGGTGTCATCGTCTACCAAGAACAAATCATCCAAATTGCTTCAAAAATGGCCGGGTTCTCACTTGGTGAAGCAGATCTTTTAAGAAGAGCGGTTGGGAAGAAACAAAAAGAGGTCCTTGATAAAGAACGTCAACATTTTATTCAAGGAGCCGTTAAGAAAGGATATAGCCAATCTCTAGCGAATGATATCTACGATTTAATTGTCCGCTTTGCTAACTATGGCTATAACCGCAGTCACGCAGTAGCTTATAGTATGATCACCTATCAGCTTGCTTTTTTAAAAGCCAATTATCCGGTTTATTTTATGGCGGGGCTGCTTACCTCGGCAATTGGTAATGATTCGAAAATTGCGCAGTACATCGTGGAAACAAAGCAAAAGGAAATCGTCGTCTTGCCTCCATCCATAAATCATAGTGGTTATTCCTTTCAAGTAGAGCAAAAGGGAATCCGCTATAGCCTTGCTGCAATCAAAAGTGTGGGTGCTACAGTCTTAAAGGAAATTTTTCAAGCAAGGAAAAAGAAAAAATTCGATGACTTATTTGATTTCTGTATCAGAGTTTCTTCTAAAGCGATTAACCGGAAAACACTTGAGTTCCTCGTTCATTCTGGATGTTTCGATGAATTTGGCGAGGATCGTGCAACACTACTTGCCAGTTTGGACGTAGCGATTGAACATGCGCAAATATTTAAGCCTAATGATGCCAGCCAAATTGATTTATTTGACGATGAATTTGTACCTAAGCCGAAATATGTTCAAGTCGATCCCATCAGTCAGGAGCATAAACTGTCATTTGAAAAAGAGGCTCTTGGCTTTTATCTTTCTGATCATCCGATTTCAATTTTTGAAAAAGATCTAAAGCGAAGCGGTGCTCATGTTTTATATGAGTTAAAAAATGATAATCAAAAGGCTGCAGCTGGTGTCTACATTTCTTCAGTGAAAGCTATTCGAACCAAAAAAGGGGATTCAATGGCCTTTTTAACCGTAAGTGACTCAAGCGGTGAAATGGAAGCAGTGGTATTCCCAACTGTATATAAAAGGTTCCAACAGCTTCTAAGACAGGGTAATTTTGTGCTGCTGGAGGGGAAAATAGAAGATCGGGAAGGAAAGCTCCAGTTTATTATTCAAAAAGCAACTGATATAGAACAGTGGATCACAGCAAATTTAGTAAAACAACCAGTATTATATTTGAAAATTGCCGAGAATCAACAGGATGAACAATCCCTTCAAAAAATAAATCAGCTGCTTAAAGAATATAAAGGGGATGTTGGCGTTGTTTTGCATTACGAAGCCACGCGCAAAACTGTAAGGTTAGGACCAGAAAATAATGTAAAACCAACCCTAGAATTACAGCAGCAATTAAGTAATATTCTGGGTTTGAAAAATGTTGTACTGAAAGATTAATTCTTTACAACATTCGAAGATATGTTATAGTGATAAAGAAACGAGTGTGGTCTGACCACCAATAGTTAGCTTGTTTTTAATGGGATGTTATTAATCTTTTTGTAATAATCAGAGGGGTGACAAATCTTGACTTTACGTGAAGAAGCATTGCATATGCATCGAATTAATAAAGGAAAGTTAGAGTCGAAATCAAAAGTTCCAGTCCGGAATGCACATGATTTAAGTTTAGCCTATTCACCAGGTGTAGCAGAGCCATGCAAAGATATTTATGAGAAACCAGAAACGGTATACGACTATACCATGAAAGGAAACATGGTCGCGGTTGTATCCGATGGTACAGCTGTTCTTGGACTTGGTAATATCGGACCGGAAGCAGCTCTTCCTGTAATGGAAGGAAAGGCCGTTCTCTTTAAAAGCTTTGCAGGTGTTGATGCATTTCCAATCTGTCTCAATACAACAGATGTAGATAAAATTGTTGAAACCGTAAAGTTACTTGAGCCTACATTTGGAGGCGTGAATCTTGAAGATATTGCTGCTCCCAATTGTTTTGTAATAGAGGAACGATTGAAAAAGGAAGCAAACATTCCAATCTTTCATGATGATCAACATGGTACAGCCATTGTTACAGTAGCAGGTCTTGTCAATGCCCTTAAAATTATCGGAAAGAAAATGACCGAAATAAAAGTGGTAGCAAGCGGTGCTGGTGCAGCTGGGATTGCGATTATTAAGTTGTTATATAGCTATGGTGTTAGAGACATCATTATGTGTGATACTAAGGGTGCGATTTATGAAGGACGGCCGCAAGGAATGAATGCGGTCAAAACAGAAGTTGCGAAATTTACCAATCGAGATAATCTGACAGGAAGTCTCGCTGATGTTATAAAAGGTGCCGATGTATTTATTGGAGTATCTGTAGCAGGGGCCCTAACAAAAGAAATGGTTGCATCGATGAATCCTGATTCGATCATTTTTGCGATGGCAAATCCTGACCCGGAAATTATGCCTGAAGAGGCAAAAGCAGCGGGAGCAAAAGTAGTTGGTACAGGCCGTTCTGATTTTCCGAACCAAGTAAACAATGTGCTTGCTTTTCCTGGGATTTTCCGCGGGGCGCTTGATGTTCGTGCGACCCATATTAACGAAAAAATGAAAGTGGCTGCAGTGGAAGCCATTGCCGGCTTAATCAGTGAAGATGAGTTGAATGCTGACTATGTTATTCCAGCACCATTCGATCCAAGAGTAGCCCCAAATGTAGCTGCTGCAGTGGCAAAGGCAGCCATGGAAACAGGAGTTGCACGTATAAAGGTAGACCCTGAGGATGTAAAAGAAAAAACACAGAGGCTCGCTATTATTGGTAAAAGTGAGTGATTAGGTAAGTGAAGAATACCAAAGTATACTTAGAAATCGTAAAGCAGTTACGAGAAATGATTACTATAGATGGTCTGAAGACCGGAGATAAGATTCCTTCAGAACGTGAATTGTCTGAGCGCCTGAATTTCGGGCGCTCTTCGGTTCGCGAAGCTCTTAGAGCACTAGAATTGCTGGGCTTAATTGAAACACGGCGAGGCGAAGGAACGTTTATCAGAGACTTTCGAGGTCATCAGCTGGTACAGCTTCTCAGTACTTTTATTTTGCAGGATGAAAAAGCAAAACGCGATGTTTTCGAAACAAAAAATTTTATTGAGATGGATTGCTTGCGCTTAGCACTTCTGCGGATTGACAATGAAAGTATGGAGAATTTGATTGAATGGGCAAAAAAAACAGACAGCATTCATGATGATGATTTTTTTTATCGGATAATGGAGATGGCCGATAATCACCTATTCTTAAGAATGTGGTTAATATTAAAGGAATATTATTATTCGCTAGATTTTCATCATGTAGAGTATAGGCGGGAAGACTATCTCCTGTTGCTGGAAGCTTTAGCAGAAAAGGATGTAGTAAAAACACTTTCTGCATATAGGAAACTACGAAATTTGTCTGTTTTTTAACGACAAATACTAACAAATTTTGAACTTATTTTATTTTATAGTGGTAGGTATACAAGCCCTAGAATAAGGGAATTTTTAACCGAGTAGTGGTCTGACCACTTTTAGGTGTATATAGTTGAAGTTGGATAGAAAGACTTCTGAATAGAATGATATGGAGAAGCCTGCCAATTGGTAGGAGCGTTATGAGGGAGGTTTCATTTTGGCGCTAAAAGATCTTTTTACTAAAAATCATCCGAAAAAGAAAAAATATGCAACAATTCCCACTGAAACTGCTAAAAATGACGTACCTGAAGGAATTATGACTAAATGTCCTTCGTGTAAGAAAATCATGTATACAAAAGAATTAACAAAAAATCTAAAAGTTTGTTTACATTGTGGGTTTCATTTTCAAATGAATTCAAGAGAGCGAATCGACAGCTTTATTGATGAAGGCAGCTTTGAAGAAATAAATGAAAATATGATTTCTAAAAATCCTTTGAATTTCCCAGATTACCTTGAAAAGCTGGAAAAGGATCGGCAAAAAAGTAACTTAAACGAAGCGGTTGTTACAGGAATCGGTACCGTTAATGGAAACAAAATTGTCCTTGCTATCATGGATGCATCCTTCCGAATGGGGAGTATGGGCTCTGTTGTTGGTGAAAAAATAACGCTTGCGATTGAAAAAGCAGATGAACTTTCTGTACCATTTATTATATTTACTGCTTCTGGTGGTGCGAGAATGCAGGAAGGTGCCCTGAGTTTGATGCAAATGGCAAAAACCAGTGTTGCTTTAAAAAGGTTCAGTGAACATGGGGGCTTATATATTTCCATTATGACACACCCGACAACAGGTGGTGTCTCTGCGAGCTTTGCCTCCTTGGGAGATTTCAACTTCGCAGAACCAGGCGCGTTAATTGCATTTGCTGGTCGTAGAGTTATCGAACAATCAATTCGCGAAGAATTACCAGAGGATTTTCAAACGGCCGAATTTCTATTAAAACACGGTCAACTGGATGCGATTATTTCACGTGTAGACCTCGTCGAGAAAATCACTAACATTTTAGAAATCCATCAACCTGGGGGTGAACTCGCATGGTAGGAGAATTAGAATTCGAACGCCCGATTACCGAGTTAAGAAAGAAAATTTCTGAGATAAAAGAGTTCACGAAAACAACAGATGTCGATTTAAGTTCTGAGATTGCAAAATTAGAGGATCGGCTTGAAAAGCTAGAGACCGATATATATGCAAATATTAAACCTTGGGATCGGGTACAAATAGCACGGCTCCCAAATAGGCCGACAACTCTTGATTATATTTCCTATCTTTTCGAAGGATTCTTTGAATGTCATGGTGACCGGACCTTTGCTGATGATGAGGCTATAGTTGGCGGAATAGCCAGATTTAAGGGTCTGCCAGTTACCGTAATTGGTCATCAAAGAGGGAAAGATACGAAAGAGAATATCCGCAGAAACTTTGGAATGCCACATCCAGAGGGCTACCGAAAAGCCCTTCGCTTAATGAAACAGGCCGATAAGTTTAATCGTCCAATTATTTGTTTTATCGATACAAAGGGAGCCTATCCAGGAAAGGCTGCTGAAGAGCGTGGTCAAAGTGAAGCCATTGCCCGCAACCTACTCGAAATGGCAGGCCTCAGAGTACCGGTCATTTGTATTGTTATTGGAGAAGGGGGTAGTGGGGGTGCGCTTGCCCTTGGAGTCGGCAACCGCATATATATGCTTGAAAACTCAACCTATTCCGTTATTTCTCCAGAAGGTGCAGCGGCTATTTTGTGGAAAGATGCCGCTTTTGCTAAAAATGCTGCTGAAACGATGAAAATAACTGCACCCGACTTAAAAGAATTAGGTGTTATTGATGGGATTATTTCGGAAATCAAGGGTGGCGCCCATAAGGATGTTAAAAAGCAAGCTGAGGAAATTGAAAAATTGTTAAAAACCTCCTTGCAACAGCTGCTTGAACTATCGGAAGAGGAATTAGTAGCTGATCGTTATAATCGATTTAGGACAATTGGTGAATATTCTATAATGAATGACTACATTGGAGTAAATTAAAAAAAGTGCTCATTTGAGCACTTTTTTTGTAGTTCACAAAAAATTCATTAAAATGACGGTGGCGGCGCTTACAAAGATGAATAAAACGTTTCCATTTCACTAACTATTCCGTCTATTGTATTTACTAATATGAATCGGTTGTTAAGGGCATTTCTTCATGTTATTTTATAATTATTCAATGCTTTTATGTTAATACTAAAAGTAATAATAATGAAAAGTTGTGCTTATCTATTTTATTACAATAATCTACATAGGTTTTCTAATTCCATGATTGAGGTGACAAATATGAAAAAAATAGGGGTACTTACGAGTGGCGGAGACTCCCCAGGGATGAATCCAGCGATTCGGGCTGTTGTTCGTAAAGCAATTTTTCATAATGTAGACGTTTATGGTATTTATGGCGGTTATACGGGTTTAATTTGCGGAAATATAAAAAAGCTTGAGCTTGGTTCTGTTGGTGATATTATCCACCGTGGAGGAACGATGCTTCATTCAGCTCGCTGTCCTGAATTTAAAACGAAAGAAGGGCAACAAAGTGGAATTGAACAGCTTAGAGCTCATGGAATCGAAGGGCTTGTTGTGATCGGTGGAGATGGCTCATACCGCGGTGCGAAGGCTTTAACAGAGCAAGGTTTTCCATGCGTGGGTGTACCTGGAACAATCGATAACGATATTCCAGGCACAGAGCTTACAATTGGTTTTGATACGGCATTAAATACAGTCATCGATGCCGTCGATAAAATCCGCGATACAGCAACATCCCACGAAAGAACCTTTGTTATCGAAGTAATGGGACGAAATGCAGGTGACATTGCATTATGGGCTGGACTTGCAGGCGGTGCTGAAACGATTTTAATACCGGAAGAGAACTATGACATGAATGAAGTGGCAGAGAGGCTGCGCAGCGGCCAGGAACGCGGGAAAAAGCATAGTATCATTATTGTTGCTGAAGGTGTTTGCAGCGGGTACGAATTCGCCAAACAGCTTGAAGCAGCATCTAGTTTTGAAACAAGAGTTTCGGTATTAGGCCATATCCAACGTGGCGGTTCACCAACTGCTGCAGACAGAGTGCTTGCCAGCAGGTTAGGAGCCAGGGCAGTTGAGCTTTTAATTGAAGGAAAAGGCGGCCGTGCCGTCGGAATTGAAAAGAATCAGCTTGTTGATTATGACATTATTGAAGCACTTGGTAAAAAACACATATTGGATTTAGAACTGTTCAAATTGTCAAAGGAATTATCTATCTAATTATTTGTTCGATTATTAGGAGGCTATAACATGCTACGAAAAACAAAAATCGTTTGTACGATTGGTCCTGCAAGTGAAAGCGTGGAAAAACTAACTCAATTAATCAATGCTGGTATGAACGTTGCCCGTTTGAATTTTTCACATGGTGATTTTGAAGAACATGGTGCCCGAATCCAAAACATTCGAGAAGCAGCAAAGCAAACAGGAAAAACCGTTGCCATCCTACTTGATACAAAAGGTCCTGAAATTCGGACAAACAATATGCAAAACGGTGCAATCGAGCTTAAGTCAGGCGAGAATATTATTATTTCAATGACTGAAGTCGAAGGAACCTTAGAGAAATTTTCTGTTACATACTCTGGGTTAATTGATGATGTCCATGTAGGTTCAAAAATTCTACTAGATGATGGTTTAATTGGTCTTGAAGTAACGGAAATAAATAAAGCGAACAATGAAATTCATACGAAGATTTTAAATAGTGGCACATTAAAAAATAAAAAAGGTGTTAACGTTCCAGGCGTATCGGTTAATTTACCTGGCATAACCGAAAAGGATACTCAGGATATTCTTTTTGGAATTGAACAGGGAATTGATTTTATCGCGGCCTCATTTGTCCGCCGTGCTAAAGACGTTTTAGAAATCCGTCAGCTACTAGAACAAAATAAGGCAACACATATTCATATTATCCCTAAGATTGAAAATCAAGAGGGCGTAGATCATATTGATGAAATTCTTGAAATCTCTGATGGCTTAATGGTTGCTCGTGGAGACCTTGGTGTAGAAATCCCAGCTGAAGAGGTTCCGCTTGTGCAAAAAATGCTGATTAAGAAATGTAATGCTCTAGGAAAACCTGTCATTACTGCTACACAAATGTTGGATTCCATGCAACGGAATCCACGACCAACTCGTGCTGAAGCAAGTGATGTAGCTAATGCCATTTTTGATGGAACAGACGCAATTATGCTTTCTGGGGAAACAGCAGCAGGCCTTTACCCAGTAGAGGCAGTTCAAACGATGCACAATATTGCTTCAAGAGCCGAACAGGCTTTAGATCATAAAGAAATTTTATCCAGCCGCAGCAAGGACACCGATCATAACTTAACAGATGCGATTGGTCAGTCTGTTGCACACACCGCATTAAACCTGGATGTTAAATCGATTATTACACCAACGGAAAGCGGCCACACAGCCCGGATGATTTCGAAATATCGTCCGAAGGCAGCGATTGTTGCAGTTACGGCCAACGACCATGTTTGCCGCCGCTTATCACTTGTTTGGGGCGTATATCCACAGCTTGGTAGAATCTGCACTACTACAGATGAAATGCTAGATATTGCCGTGGAAGAAAGTTTAAACAGCGGTATCGTCAAACATGGCGATTTAGTTGTCATCACAGCAGGTGTTCCAGTTGGTGAAGCAGGTACAACTAATTTGATGAAGATACATGTAGTCGGTGATATCATTACAAAGGCGCAGGGAATTGGCCGCAAATCTGCTTTTGGGAAAGTAGTCCTTGCCCATGATGCGAATGAAGCTATCGATAAAGTAAAGCCGGGCTCGATTCTTGTGACAATCGGTTCAGACCGTGATATGGTTCCAGCAATAGAAAAATGTGCTGCTCTAATTACACAAGAAGGTGGATTAACCAGCCATGCAGCTGTAGTTGGTTTAAACCTCGGGATTCCAGTTATTGTCGGAGTGGATAATGCTTTGGAATTGTTCAATGATGGTCAAGAAATTACAGTTGATGCTACTAGAGGAGTTATTTATAACGGCCACGCTAGTGTATTATAAACCATAAAAAAACGTCAGCTCCCAATATGGAAGCTGACGTTTTCTCTGTTTTTTGAACTTTGATACCTGTCTAGCTCCAGGCGCCATCGGCTAGTGTACTTCGCTCTTCTCCCTACGATAAGTCAACATCGGTTCGCTCCGCTCACCGTGTTTCCTTTATCTCAGTCGAAGCGCTCCATAAGGAATGCTTCGGCAGCATTGGCATCGCACGAAGGAAAAGCGTTAGCTTTTCCGAGGAGTCCATACGCCGATAGGCGGGCGCCTTGCGCTTTTCTTATTTTCCTTTAATAAATGCCCAGATGTCATGAAAGACATTGGCTCGGTAAAGGGTACTGATAATGACAAGAGTTACCGGTCCGACAATTAATCCTAAAAAGCCAATTGTTTTAAATCCGACGAATAACGCAATTAATGTCGCTAACGGATCTAAACCAATACTTGAAGAAAGAATTTTTGGCTCCATAACTTGTCTTTGAACCAAGACAATAATATAAAGGACACCAAGGCCGATGGCAAGGCCCATATCGCCTCCAATGGCGGTATAAATTATCCATGGAACAAACACAAGCCCTGTACCAAGATAGGGGAGAATATCCACAATTCCTGTTACTAATGCAATTGTTATTGCATAATCGACACCAAGGATAAGCAAACCGATTAAAATAATAACAGTAGTAATCGAAATTAACGTTAATTGTGCTTTAATAAAACCAAATAAAGCCTTTTTTAAATCAATGAATACAGTCCTGCCGCTTGTTTTAGCTCTATCAGGGACGATTTTGCTACCCATTGTCGATAAACGGTACCAATCCTTGCTGATAAAAAAAGTAGCTAATAATGAAAAAATAAGCACTGTTGCTGCATTCGGAAGCCAGGATAAAATATTTGGGATGATTTCGAACAGATTTTTAATAAATGAGCCCATTGTTGAGCCAATTTTCTGACCAACATTTTGAATATTACCAATAATAGTATCCTGCTGCCCTGTCTCAAGTTTATTAAATAAATTGGTTAATTGATCATAGAGTGGGAGAATCTGAGCTGTAAAATATTTCTCAATATAGCCAATTAACGTATCAAGATGTTCTGGAACTACGTTAGCCAAGTAGTTAGCACCAGAGACAATCTCTGCTACTAAAAGCGTAATTAACCCTGCAAATACAGCCAAAATAATAATAAGCGCAACGATAACGGCAAGCCCGCGCGGCATTTTTGCCTTTTTTTCAAAAAAATCAACAAGCGGATTAATGAAAAAGGCGATGATTAGGCCAATCAAAAATGGATATGTCACTGTCGACAAATAATAAAAAGCGTAAAGTGCTAATACAACGGCACCGATAACCAGTAAAAATCTTATTGTCCGGTATATGTACTTAGGATTCAAAGACAGTCCTCCTTTTAACTATCCTATATAGTAGTTTTAGTTTAACATTTTATGAATAAAGCTGCATAATTTTCCAATAATAATTATTTATCTGAAAATTATTACGTTAAACATGATGAAAAGTTTCGTTTTGATCAAGAAAAAGACAACTCTAAGCATTATATCCACTTTGTTTAAGATATTATGGTACGATAATTTAGATGAGGGGTGTTAAGATAAATGATAAGTGAATCATTATTATTCCTGTTATTATTGCTTGTCATCGGGTTTATTGCCAAAAACAGTTCATTAATGATTGCTATTGCAGCATTGCTTTTCCTAAAGGTAGCTGGAATGGATGCAAAGGGATTCACCTTTCTGCAATCGAAGGGGATTAATTGGGGAGTCACCATTATCACGATTGCTGTTTTAGCGCCAATTGCAAGTGGGGAAATAGGTTTTAAAGATTTATCTGGTGCCTTTAAAACCCCGGTTGCTTGGATTGCCCTTATCTCAGGAATGCTTGTGGCGATGCTTGCAAAAGGGGGAGTAAAGTTACTAGCTGATGATCCGCAGATTACAACGGCATTAGTCCTAGGAACCATTCTTTCTGTTTCAATATTTAAAGGTGTGGCGGTTGGTCCGTTAATAGGTGCTGGGATTGCTTATGCAGCAATGAAAATTTTTAGATTTTTTTAACTTGATTTTTTGTGAAATAATATTTTTTTCTATTTTTCAACTCCTTTTCATTCACAAAAATCTGATAATTGTTTATAATAGGCTTGTAAGCGTATCCTTTTTTACATAAACCACATTTAAATGCTGAATTACTTGTAAAATAATTTTTTCATTGTGAATGAAAGGGCATACAGTCGCGTTGCGTGTGCTCCGAGCAATCGCTCAGTCAGTTTAAGGGGGAAACAAAAGGGTAGAGTTTTGGGGGGATCCCCTTCATTACTTTTTGCCAATTTTTCTAACTATGCTGAAACTAGTAATTGGGATCAGCTGCTATTCATGGTTTTAAGGTTACAAAATTGAGTAATGGGGAAATTTAGAAAGTGAAGGAGAGATTTTTTATGACAGTAACACGAGGTCTCGAAGGGGTAGTGGCAACAACTTCCTCCATCAGCTCGATTATTGATGACACGCTAACATATGTTGGCTATGACATTGATGATTTGGCTAAAAACGCCAGCTTTGAAGAAGTCATTTATTTATTATGGCACCGCAAGCTGCCTAATGCTGAACAACTTGCAGAATTAAAGCAGCAACTTTCTGAGAATGCTGCACTTCCACCGGAAGTTATCGCACATTTTAACATGTATCCAATTCAAAAAGTGCATCCAATGGCGGCACTTCGCTCAGCGGTCTCTTTATTGGGATTATACGATGACGAAGCAGATTTAATGGATTCAGAAGCGAATTACCGTAAAGCGATTCGACTTCAAGCAAAAATGCCTGCTATTGTGACAACATTTGCACGGGTTAGAAAAGGTCTTGAACCAATCGCACCAAGACAGGATTTAAGCTTTGCTGCGAATTTCCTCTACATGTTAACAGGTAAAGTACCCGAAGCAATTGCGGTTGAGGCTATTGATAAAGCCCTAGTGCTGCATGCCGATCATGAATTGAATGCTTCTACATTTACAGCACGGGTTTGTGTCGCTACTCTATCAGATGTTTATTCCGGAGTAACCTCTGCAATTGGTGCGCTTAAAGGACCACTTCACGGAGGTGCCAACGAAGCGGTAATGAAGATGCTTACAGAAATTGGCACACTTGAAAATGTAGAACCGTATATACACGACAAGCTTGAAAAGAAAGAAAAAATCATGGGCTTTGGTCACAGGGTATATCGACAAGGAGACCCACGTGCTAAGCATTTAAAAGAAATGTCAAAAAAATTAACAGAGCTAACTGGTGAACCACAATGGTATGATATGTCAGTTAAAATTGAAGCGATCGTTACTGGCGAAAAGAAACTGCCGCCAAACGTAGATTTCTTTTCAGCCTCTGTTTATCATAGTCTAGGGGTAGACCATGACTTAATGACACCTATCTTTGCAGTAAGCCGTGTATCTGGCTGGCTGGCCCATATTTTAGAACAATATGAAAACAATCGTTTAATCCGCCCTCGTGCAGAATACACCGGTCCTGGAATGCAAAAATATATTCCAATCGAGCAAAGGGGTTAATATTTTACTTTTTTTCGAAAAATTGTTTCAATAAAGATTGAATGAATAGGTTAGGGGCTTTGGCTCTCTAACCTTTGATTCAGTCTTTGCGATGCAAACAATTTAGTTCAAAGGGTTTTACATAATAGGAGGGAGAACAACTATGCAAGGCGAAAAAATCACGGTTAAAGACGGAGTATTAAACGTACCAAACAATCCAATTATTCCATTCATCGAGGGAGACGGAACAGGTCCTGATATTTGGGCAGCTTCATACAGAGTGTTAGATGCAGCAGTTGAAAAAGCGTATAAAGGTGAACGTAAATTAGTATGGAAAGAAGTTTTAGCAGGAGAAAAGGCGTTTAACCAAACAGGTGAATGGCTTCCTTCAGAAACTCTTGATGTCATAAATGAATATTTAATCGCCATCAAAGGCCCATTAACTACTCCTGTTGGCGGCGGCATTCGTTCATTGAACGTTGCACTGCGTCAGGAATTAGATTTATTTGTCTGCTTACGTCCTGTAAGATGGTTCGAAGGCGTTCCTTCACCAGTTAAGCGTCCGCAAGATACAGATATGGTCATTTTCCGTGAAAACACTGAAGATATCTATGCCGGTATTGAATATGAAAAAGGCTCTGAAGCTGTTAAAAAAGTGATCGACTTCTTACAAAATGAAATGGGTGTTAAGAAAATCAGGTTCCCTGAAACTTCAGGTATCGGAATTAAGCCTATTTCTGAAGAAGGTACAAGCCGCTTAGTACGTTCTGCACTGAACTATGCCATTAAAGAAGGCCGTAAGTCACTTACCATCGTACACAAAGGTAATATCATGAAGTACACTGAAGGCGCGTTTAAGAACTGGGCATATGAGCTAGCTGAAAAGGAATTTAGCGATAAAGTCTTTACTTGGAATCAATATGACCGCATTAAAGAAGAACAAGGTACAGATGCTGCCAACAAAGCGCAGGCAGATGCAGAAGCTGCTGGCAAAATCATTGTAAAAGATGCAATTGCTGATATCTTCTTACAGCAAATCCTTACTCGCCCACGTGAGTTTGACGTTGTTGCAACAATGAACCTAAACGGAGATTATATCTCTGATGCATTAGCAGCACAAGTAGGCGGTATTGGTATTGCTCCGGGAGCAAATATCAATTATGAAACAGGACATGCTATCTTTGAAGCGACCCACGGAACTGCTCCAAAATATGCTGGCCTTGATAAAGTAAATCCTTCTTCCGTTATTTTATCCGGCGTGTTAATGCTTGAACACTTAGGCTGGAACGAAGCAGCAAAAATGATCGTTAAATCAATGGAAAACACCATTGCTTCTAAAGTGGTTACTTATGACTTCGCTCGTCTAATGGACGGAGCAACAGAAGTAAAAACTTCAGAATTTGCTGATGAGCTAATTAAAAATATGGCATAAGTTAGAAAAGGGGAAGGGCCTTGACCAGGGGCAATATGGGGAGAAATATCGACTGGCAAGCAAAGCGAAGCCAGAAATTAGTCTCTCTAGATCCCAAAGGTGCTAGCGCTAGACATTTGTTTTCGGGCTGTTTTCGGGCAGCCCAAGTTAACCTATTTTATTCGATTAAGGGGAGAGCTATTATGTCATTAAATCGTAAAAAGGTTTCTGTAATTGGCGGTGGGTTCACTGGAGCTACTACTGCATTTTTACTTGCACAAAAAGAACTCGGAGATGTCGTTTTAGTCGATATCCCGCAAATGGAAAACCCGACAAAAGGGAAAGCGTTAGATATGCTTGAAGCTAGCCCTGTTCAAGGCTTTGATTCAAATATTACTGGTACGTCTAATTACGAGGACACACGGGATTCTGATATCGTTGTAATTACTGCGGGTATTGCACGTAAACCTGGTATGAGCCGTGATGATTTAGTGCAAACAAACCAAAAAGTAATGAAAAGCGTAACACAAGAGATTGTGAAATATTCTCCAAACTGTACGATTCTTGTCTTAACAAACCCAGTTGATGCGATGACTTACACTGTATTTAAAGAATCAGGTTTCCCTAAGAATCGTGTCATCGGTCAATCCGGCGTTCTTGATACTGCTCGTTTCCGCACATTTGTGGCTCAAGAGTTAAACCTTTCAGTAAAAGATATTACTGGTTTTGTTCTAGGTGGACATGGTGATGATATGGTGCCGCTTGTACGATATTCTTATGCAGGTGGAATTCCACTTGAAACATTAATTTCTAAAGACCGGTTGGAAGCAATTGTTGCACGCACAAGAACAGGCGGCGGTGAGATTGTCAACCTTCTTGGTAACGGAAGTGCTTATTATGCCCCAGCTGCATCTTTGGTTGAGATGTGTGAAGCAATCCTTAAAGACCAACGTCGTGTCTTACCTTCGATTGCCTACCTTGAAGGCGAATTTGGTTATGAAGGTATTTACCTTGGTGTTCCAACGATCCTAGGTGCAAATGGAATCGAAAAAATTATTGAGCTTGAGCTTACTGCAGACGAAAGAGCAGCCTTAGACAAGTCTGCTGAATCCGTTCGCAGTGTTATGAACGTATTAGCTTAATGAATAGGAATTCGGGGTGAGGGTTCCCCCGAATTTTTTTCAAATTAATAATGAAATCGCTTTCAGTAGGGGGTGAGTGTTGGATGCTTTTAGGAAAAAAAAGAAAGCTTGGCCGAATGATTGACGAGATAACGATTGGTGAAAAGTTATCTTTAACGGAGAAAATCGAAGATAAAGATCTTCTGCTATATCTAGGATTAACTGATGATGCCAACCCGCTATATATACAACATGACTATGCGTCACAAACGCCTTTTGAAAAACCAATTGTTCCAAGTATTATGTTAACGGGGATGATTACCTCAGCTATCTCAAAATATTTACCTGGACCAGGAAGCCATATACTAAGCCAGGAAATTGAATTTCTTAAGCCTGTTTATCATTATGGGACCATCGAGTTTCTATTTGAAGTAATTGATGTGAAAAGTGAAGAGCACATCGTTGTGATTAGTGTTATCGGAACCAATGAAAAAAAAGAAACGGTCATCAATGGAAAAATCAAAGTTTGTCCGCCGCATAGGTTAGAAGAAATACATGGAAGAGCTCTGGATAATTTTTAATAGGATACACCCTGGGGAATGTGAAAACATTCTCTTTTTTAAATTCATAGAGAAACATGACTAGTTTGTTAACTTTTGTAAAAAAAACCAACCAATTAAGGCTTTTTCATATATCAGCCCATAAAACTAGATAATCCGTATTCTTTAACATTATAATGAAAGTATCTTATAAAACGGGGGTTCTTATGAAAAATAAAGTACTTGTTGTGGATGATGAGCAGTCGATAGTAACCTTACTTCAATATAATTTTGAGCAGGCGGGATATGAAGTTATCACAGCAATGGATGGTAAAGAAGGAAAACAGTTAGCTGAAACCGAGTCACCTGATATCATCGTATTAGATCTTATGCTTCCTAAATTAGATGGAATGGAAGTGTGCAAACAGCTTCGGCAAAAGAGTATCATGACCCCAATATTAATGTTAACGGCAAAAGATGATGAACTTGAAAAAATATTAGGCCTTGAGCTTGGTGCAGATGACTATATGGTTAAACCCTTCAGTCCGAGAGAAGTGATTGCACGTGCAAAGGCCATTCTAAGACGAACTCAGGTTCAAACTGAGACTGTTGGAGATAATAATAAAAACGATGAGAAAATTGGAATAGGAAAGTTATCCATTTATCCGGAAAAATATGAAGCCTATTATAATGATCATTTATTGGAATTGACCTTAAAGGAATTTGAATTACTTCTCTATCTCGCCCAAAATAAAGGTAGGGTATTAACCAGGGATCAATTACTCAGTTCGGTTTGGAATTATGATTTTGCTGGAGATACAAGGATCGTTGATGTACATATCTCCCATTTAAGAGAAAAAATTGAGGAGGAAACGAAGAAGCCAGCCTATATTAAAACCATTCGTGGTCTTGGTTATAAGATAGAGGAGCCTAAAGGAGAATGACAAAATTCCGAACAAAACTTCTAATTGCACTAATCACCTTAATTATTATTGTATTAGTCGGATTAGGAATATTGCTTGGTCAGTTATTTAAAAGCTATTACTCACAAACATTTAACGAACGTCTAAAAATAGAGCGTAATCTAATCATCACTTTAATTGAGGAAAAGGGTGGAGTTTCATCTTTTAATAAGGAGGATGTTTTAAAATTCAGTGAGAAGTTAAATGTTAGGGCAACCATTACAAATCTTGAAGGAAAGATATTGTATGACAGTGGTACCTCCACTATTAACGATAACAACGGCAATGGTCTAAATGAAATTATTAATGAGGTCATTAAGAAAAAGCCGAAAATAGAGGATCGATTAGAAGAAGGCGATAGCTATGATCTCCACTATTATTGGAAGCCAATTAAAAAGGATGGACAAAAAGAAGGATACATATTCCTTAGTACGAAAACGAATGAAATGAAACAGGCATTCGGACAAATTTGGTGGATTCTCTCCATTAGCCTAGGGATAGCCCTGATTGTCATCGTATATCTTGGTATTAGAATTACTTCAAGGTATACAAAACCAATAGAATCTGCAACAAATGTTGCGATTGAACTAGCAGAAGGTAATTACCGTGCTAGAACGTCTGTCGATCAATTAGATGAAACAGGGATGTTGGCTACATCCATTAATATGCTGGCAGAAAACCTTCAAGAGCTCACAAAAGCACATGAAATGCAGCAGGATCGATTAACGGCTTTAATTGAAAATATGGGAGCTGGATTAGTCTTAATTGATAGTCGCGGGTACATAAATCTAATTAATAAAGGCTATATTGATTTATTTCATGTGAATCCAAATGATAATTTATCAAAGCTTTATTATGAAGTTATTGATCATGATGAAATTTGTCATTTAGTGGCCGAAGTGTTTCGAACGGAGCAAAAGGTAAGTAAACAATTACTGATACCCTTAATGATTGAAAGAAGATATTTTGATGTTTACGGTGTTCCAATTATTGGGATAAATAATGTTTGGAAAGGTGTTTTACTCGTTTTTCACGATATTACCGAACTAAAAAAACTCGAGCAAATGAGGAAGGATTTTGTTGCCAATGTTTCTCATGAATTAAAAACTCCTGTCACATCGATTAAAGGGTTTACCGAAACTCTTTTGGACGGAGCGATGAATGACAAAGATTCGTTGGATGCATTTCTTACCATCATTCTAAAAGAAAGCGACCGTCTTCAATCACTTATTAATGATCTGTTGGAGCTTTCTAAAATAGAGCAGCAAGGCTTCACGTTAACATTGATGGAAATGGATTTGCGTTCATTGCTTGAAGAAGTTATTACCCTGCTTTCCGGGAAAGCGGAAGCCAAGAATATTCGCCTTGAATTTTACAGTAAGCAGAACCAAGTACTCATTAATGGGGATGTTAATCGATTAAAGCAGGTGTTTATCAATTTAATTGGTAATGCGATTACTTATACACAACCTGAAGGGAATGTTAAGATTATCCTTCTTGAGTATAGTAAAAATGTTCGGATACATGTGAAGGATTCAGGTGTAGGAATAAAAAAAGAAGAAATTCCCCGTATTTTTGAGCGATTTTACCGAGTGGACCGTGACAGAAGCCGTAATTCCGGTGGAACGGGACTTGGTTTAGCCATTGTTAAACATTTAGTAGAAGCGCATCATGGAAATATCAATGTCAAGAGTGATGTTGGTGAGGGTAGCGAGTTTATCATCGAGCTTTACAAAAATATGAAATAATGATGGAAGGGTGAAATAGGTGGATAAGAAAAAGCTTGTACTGATTGACGGTAATAGCATTGCCTACCGTGCTTTTTTTGCGTTACCCCTGCTGAATAATGATAAAGGAATACATACGAATGCTGTATACGGCTTTACTATGATGCTGATGAGAATTTTGGAAGATGAAAAACCGACGCATATACTTGTAGCATTTGATGCTGGAAAAACAACCTTCCGGCATAAAACTTTTGGGGAATATAAAGGTGGAAGACAGAAAACTCCGCCGGAATTATCAGAGCAATTTCCATTTATTCGTGAACTATTAGATGCCTACGGAATATCAAGATATGAGCTTGAAAATTACGAGGCAGATGACATTATCGGTACACTTTCTTTAAACGCTGAAAAAGATGGTTATGAGGTAAAGGTTATTTCTGGGGACAAGGATTTAACGCAGCTTGCTTCTCCCACTACAACCGTAGGAATTACTCGAAAAGGGATTACCGATATTGAAGAATATACCCCAGAGCATGTAGCGGAAAAATATGGCCTTACCCCAGAGCAAATTATCGATATGAAGGGCTTAATGGGTGATACTTCCGATAATATCCCTGGTGTTCCAGGAGTTGGTGAAAAGACAGCAATAAAGCTGCTTAAAGAGTTTACAACGCTTGAAAATTTGTTGAACTCCATTGATAACGTAACTGGAAATAAACTTAAGGAAAAGCTGGAGGAATTTAAAGACCAAGCATTAATGAGCAAAGAACTTGCCACGATTGAAAGACAAGCTCCAGTGGAAGTGGATATAGAAGCTATCGCATATGAAGGCTTTACGCGAGAAAAATTAGTGGGCTTATTTAAAGAGTTAGGCTTTCATTCGTTATTGGACAAATTAGGCGAAGATCCAACTGTCCCGGATGTGCCAGTTCTTGAGGACGTTGACTTTATCATACCATCTGAAATAACGAAAGAGATTTTTACGGACAACAACTATTTTTATGTGGAAATGCTGGATGATAACTACCATTATGCTGATATTATTGGCTTCTCGGTTGTAAATGAAAAAGGACATTTCTATTTGCCAACCGAGCAAGCGTTGCAATCGGATGTTTTTAAAAAATGGGCCGAAGATGAAGGGAAAAAGAAAACAGTTTATGATGCCAAGCGTTCGGAGGTTTCCCTAAGAAGATATGGCATCCATTTAAAGGGAGCCAATTTTGATATATTGATGGCTTCATATCTCATAAATCCTTCAGAAAATATTGAAGATCTGGCCGCGATATCGAAAAGATACGATATCCATAATATCCAGTCGGATGAATCGTTTTATGGAAAAGGAGCGAAACGAAGGGTTCCCGAAGCAACGAAGCTTGCTGAGCACCTGATTCGGAAATGCCTTGCAATGTCTGATTTAAAAGGAAAACTAGAAGATGAATTAAGAAATAATGAACAATATGAATTATTTACGGATCTTGAAATGCCGTTATCACTAATTTTAGCCGATATGGAATCATGCGGCATTAAAGTAGAACGAGACCGTCTCCAGATGATGGGAAAAGAGCTAAATGAGCGATTAATCCAAATTGAAGAGAAAGTTTGTGAATTAGCTGGTGAGAAATTTAATATCAACTCACCTAAACAACTCGGAGTTATCTTATTTGAAAAGCTGGGCCTACATTCGTTTAAGAAAACGAAAACGGGTCATTCGACGTCAGCTGATGTTTTAGAAAAATTAGCAGATGATCATGAAATCATTGAGCATATTCTCCTTTATCGACAACTAGGTAAGCTCCAGTCTACCTATATTGAGGGTTTGCTTAAAGTGATCAATCCAAAAACGGAAAAGGTCCATACAAGATACCAGCAAACCTTAACAGCAACAGGCAGACTAAGCTCAATTGATCCAAATCTGCAAAATATCCCAATCCGTCTTGAGGAAGGACGTAAGATTCGTCAGGCCTTTGTCCCATCAGAAATGGGGTGGGTGATTTTTGCAGCAGACTATTCGCAGATTGAACTTCGTGTTCTTGCGGACATTGCTGGAGATGAAAAGCTGATTCAAGCTTTTAAAGAAGATATGGATATTCATACGAAAACAGCCATGGAGGTATTTCATGTCGAAATGGATGAGGTAACCTCAAATATGAGACGTCAGGCAAAGGCGGTAAACTTTGGAATCGTCTATGGAATTAGTGATTATGGTCTTTCCCAATCCTTAGGAATCACACGGAAAGAAGCTGGTCAATTTATTGAGCGGTACCTTGATACCTATCCTGGTGTAAAGGAATATATGGATGACATCATTCACTCAGCCAGACAAAAAGGGTTTGTGACCACATTAATGCAAAGAAGACGATATCTTCCTGAAATTACCGCCCGTAATTTTAATATCAGAAGCTTTGCCGAAAGAACAGCGATGAACACCCCAATTCAAGGAAGTGCCGCGGATATTATCAAAAAAGCGATGATTGATATGGATGAGGCATTAAAAGATAAAGGCTTAAAAACCAGGCTTTTACTCCAGGTGCACGATGAATTGATTTTTGAAGCTCCAGAGGATGAAGTAGAAATTCTAAAAAGTTTAGTCCCTTTAGTGATGGAGAATGCCCTTGAATTGAAGGTACCGTTGAAGGTGGATTACGCTTACGGACCAACATGGTTTGACGCGAAATAAAAAGGGAGGATTTGAATGCCAGAACTGCCTGAGGTTGAAACCGTACGGAAAACATTAAAACATTTAGTTCTCAATAAAACAATTAATACTATTACCGTCTACTGGCCAAAAATCATCAAACATCCTTTAGAGGTGGAACAATTTATTGATGCCTTAAAAGGAGAGACGATTGTTGATGTCGGGCGGAGAGGGAAATTTTTACTAATCTATACTAATCATTATGCATTGGTATCTCACTTACGAATGGAAGGGAAATATGGGCTTTATCCTAAGCATGAGCCCCTTGATAAACATACCCATGTGCTTTTTCACTTTACCGATGATACAGAATTAAGGTACCGGGACGTTCGTAAATTTGGAACGATGCATTTATATAAAAAAGGGGAAGAATTTCAAAAGTCACCACTGATTGACCTTGGTCCAGAGCCCTTTTCAGAGGAATTTACCGAAGAGTATTTGGCTATGAAGCTAAAAAAGACAAACAGGAAAGTTAAGCCGGCATTATTAGATCAAAAATTATTTGTGGGGCTAGGAAACATATATGTCGATGAGGCGCTTTTTCGGGCAGGAATCCACCCCGAACGTCTTGCTAATACTCTAAATGAAACTGAAATTGTCATTCTCCACCGGGAAATTGTTGCTACCTTAAGTGAAGCGGTTAATAAAGGCGGTAGTACAATTCGTTCCTATGTTAACTCTCAAGGTGAAATAGGCATGTTTCAGCTTGAGTTATATGCATATGGACGTGAAGGTGAAGAGTGTAAAAGATGTGGTACACCACTTGAAAAAACAAAAGTTGGAGGTAGAGGTACTCACTATTGTCCAATCTGCCAGAAGTTATAAACATTGATTGTCTAGCTCTAGCGCCCAGCGACTAGTGTATTGGCCCTCTCCTCCCTACGATAGGTCAACATCGAATCGCTATCGCTCTTCGTGTTTCCTTTATCTCAGTCGGAGCGGATCCAATCCATACGTCGCTAAACGTGCGCTTCCGCTTTTCTATGAATAACATTAACCTTGGATGGGCTGCTTCCATATACTATCTTAGTGATTTTGGAGGAAGGAGTCCTAGACAGCATGGTTCAGTTGTTCTCACTTTTCATTTTAGCTTTTGCCCTCAGCCTTGATAGCTTTAGCGTAGGATTTACCTATGGTCTTAGGAAAATGGTAATGCCGAGTAAGTCAGTTCTTATTATTGCAACATGCTCGGCTGTTTCTTTAATGATTGCCGTGTCAATTGGGCATGTTCTCGAAAAAGTTTTATCACCAAGCATCACGGCAAGCCTTGGAGGAGTCATTCTGATAGCTCTTGGGGCAGGGGTTATGTATCAATATTTCCGGCCAGAGAAAGAAAAAGAAAACTTAAAACAAGAAAAGACCATTGTGAATTTTGAAATACGCTCCCTTGGATTAGCGATTAATATCTTGAAAAAGCCTATGTCTGCTGATTTTGACCAATCCGGTACGATTACAGGAATTGAAGCGTTAATGCTAGGCCTTGCGCTGTCTTTAGACTCTTTTGGAGCAGGGATTGGGGCTGCAATGCTTGGCTTCTCCCCCTTCTATTTAGCCTTTACCGTTGCGATCATGAGTTCACTATTTGTTCTTTTAGGAATAAAAAGCGGAACTTTTTTTCATCGGTTTGAATGGATTCAAAAGTTTACGTTTTTGCCAGGGGTCCTATTAATTATGATAGGGATTTGGAAATTATGAATAAGAAAAGTGTAAGTGTCTGATAAGCTGCGATGAAGCTAGACAATTATCAACGTTCAAAGATATATTCTGAAATTACTAGGAAGGACTTGAACATGGCACTAGTTATTGGTTTAACAGGCGGAATTGCCAGTGGAAAAAGTACAGTATCCAATATGTTAAAGGAAATGGATATCTCAATTATCGATGCAGATGTGGAATCACGCCTAGCGGTAGAAAAAGGAGAACCAGCCTATCTTAAAATCATCGCTGAATTTGGTAAGGAGATTTTATTAGAGGATGAAGAAATCGATAGACAAAAACTTGGTTCCATCATTTTTCACCATTCTGAGAAAAGAAAGCTCTTAAACGATATTGTCCATCCAGAAGTAAGAAGGAGGATGAACAAACAAATTGAAGTCGCCAAACTGAACAAGGAAAAAGTCATTGTTCTGGATATCCCATTATTATTTGAAAGTAAGTTAACCAATATGGTGGATAAAACCATACTTGTTTATGTGGACAATGAAACGCAATTGCAAAGGTTAATAGAAAGAAATAATCTAACTACAGTTGATGCTGAGGCAAGGATTCGCTCTCAAATGCCTTTGTCGGAAAAAGTAAAGTTGGCAGATGAGGTCATTGACAATAATGGATCAGTCATGGATACCAAAAAGCAGCTCATTGATATATTAAATCGATGGGGAATCAATCAGAAATGAATGTGAGAAGGGGCCAACCTTCTCTTTTTTTTGTTAATAAGTTTTCTGAATTATAAAACATAAAAAAATCCGCCGTTTATTCATCACAATTAAACCTAAATATGTTATACTAATTACATTAAAACAAGTCATAAGTATAACATTAATGCGGAAGGGGCCGTAAAATGAAGGCGAGAATTGCAATAAATGGTTTTGGGAGAATCGGGAGAATGGTTTTTAGAAAAGCCATCCTTGAAAAAAAGTTTGAGATTGTTGCGATCAATGCGAGCTATCCGGCAGAAACATTAGCTCATTTACTTAAATATGATACAAACCATGGACCTTTTCAGGGAGATATAATTCCTTTAGATAATGAGTTAATCGTTAATGGAAAAAGAATCAAGCTATTAAGTAAGCGTAATCCCGAAGAGCTTCCATGGAGAGAACTTGGTGTTGATATCGTTATTGAAGCAACCGGAAAGTTTAATTCCAGGGAAAAAGCCGCACTTCATTTAGAAGCAGGAGCCAAAAAAGTAATCTTGACAGCTCCGGGAAAAAACGAGGATGTTACCATTGTGATGGGTGTTAATGAAGATATGCTCGATATTACTGAGCACGATATTATTTCCAATGCATCCTGTACCACAAACTGTCTTGCACCGGTCGCAAAGGTGTTAGACGAAAAGTTTGGTATTGAAAGCGGTTTAATGACAACTATTCATGCCTATACAAATGACCAAAAAAATATCGATAATCCACATAAAGATTTACGTCGGGCCCGTGCATGTGGACAATCCATCATTCCTACAACAACAGGGGCTGCCAAAGCGTTATCACTTGTTTTACCGAAGTTAAAGGGAAAATTGCACGGAATGTCACTTCGTGTTCCAACACCAAACGTTTCACTGGTTGATTTAGTTGTCGACCTTAACCACGATGTGACGGTTGATGAAATCAATCAAGCATTTATTGAGGCTGCAAATGGTCGTTTAAAAGGAATTTTGGATTTCACCATGGAACCACTTGTGTCAGTCGATTTTAATACAAACGAACATTCTGCCATTATAGATGGTCTTTCGACAATGGTGATGGGAACTAGGAAGGTAAAGGTTTTAGCTTGGTACGATAACGAGTGGGGCTATTCCTCACGTGTTGTTGATCTAACTGTAAATGTGGCAGAGAAAATTGCAAAATCGTCACAGATGAAGGTTGGATAACTTAAAAAAGCAAGATTAAGCTCCAAAAGATAATATCTAGAGAACAAAAAAGCTGTTGATTGACAGCTTTTTTGTTTTGAAAAGGGGTAGATGGTGCAAAAATGATCAGCTTAACTAGTGTAAGTTAAAAACACTTTGAATTAGGTGAAGCTCAGGTTTGTTTTTTGTACCATTTAGGACAATTTTGCATAAAATAGCTGTGTAAATTAATGTTTTTTTATTATAATGCTTCCGCATTTTTAATAATAATTTTTGTTTTGATAGGTTGCAAAATAAATATAAACAAAGTATACTAGTCATCGTGAACTTCTTGAAATTAGGTATCAATTAGCTACTTAAAGGGTTAGGACCTCTTTGGACTAACTTTCCCCCGTGGTAGTTCAAAGATACCGTCAATAACAGGATTTTAAGAGGGATCACAAAAAGCTTAAGGGGGAATTAAATATGGAAACAATGGGACGTCACGTCATCGCTGAGCTTTGGGGATGCGACTTTGAAAAATTAAATGATATGGACTTTATTGAAAGAACTTTTGTCGAAGCTGCTCTTAAATCAGGTGCAGAAATCCGTGAGGTAGCATTTCATAAATTTGCTCCACATGGTGTAAGCGGAGTGGTCATTATATCTGAATCGCACCTTACAATTCACAGCTTTCCGGAACATGGATATGCAAGCATTGATGTGTACACATGTGGAGATTTAAATCCGAATGTTGCTGCTGACTATATTGCTGAAGCATTAAATGCCGAAACACGTGAAAATATTGAAATTCCACGTGGTATGGGTCCTGTAAATGTAAAACAGGCAAAGGTACTGTAATTCTTTATAAAAATTAAAGCAAAGAGGTGTATGTAATTGTACACCTCTTTTTATATTTTTACAGAAAATGTTGTAAACTAGAATAAAAGCGAAGATGAACGGAGTGGTTATATGGCTATTTTAATAAATTTATTTACTCGTTTTAAGAAGCAAATCGAAACTTCTGATCACCACACCGAGGATGCACTGAAGACGCATTACTATAAGGCAACGTTTAATCAATTGTTTGCAGCGGTTGATAAGATATTTCATGAAGATGCCGATTGCCGGGTGACGACAGTGTCCAAGGAGCATGGGGAGATTGCTGTCGAAGTCAGTAAACCGTTTTCCTGTTTCTTGATTGTTACCATTGTGTCTGTAAGGCCGATGGAAACCGCCGTGGACTTTAATATTTCATCTGAGAGATTTTCACTTTTCGGCACCTATCCTGATTTAAAAACACGGATTAACTCATATTACCAACGAATTAATCAGGTACATAACTTATTAGGAACAGGAAAAAACTCATAACACTTTTACTTGTATACAGATGCTCTTTTTTATAAGATAAAAGTAGGATTTTGTTCGGGATTGATTGTGTAGATTTGGAGTTGATGAATAATGAAATGCCCTTCATGTCAAAATTATGGTACACGCGTGCTTGACTCTCGACCTGTTGATGAAGGACGTGCAACAAGAAGAAGACGGGAATGCGAAGAATGCGGATATCGATTTACAACCTTTGAAAAAATCGAAGAGATACCCTTAATCGTAGTAAAAAAGGAAGGTACGAGGGAAGAGTTCAGCCGTGAGAAAATTTTGCGAGGCTTGATTAAGGCATGTGAGAAGCGGCCTGTTGCTCTAAAGGAATTAGAAGATATCACGCATGGTGTTGAAAAGGACCTTCGCAGTCAGGGGATTTCTGAAATTAAAAGTGGAGCGGTTGGCGAAATGGTGATGGACAGGTTGGCCCATGTCGATGAAGTTGCCTACGTAAGATTTGCCTCTGTTTACCGCCAATTTAAAGATATAAATGTCTTTATTGATGAATTAAAAGAATTAATCAAAAGAGAAAAATCCTAAGGAGCTAAAGAGGTCTTTAGCTTTTTTTAACTAGGAACGCGAAGTACACTAGCCTCTGGGCACTGGAGCTAGACAGTAATCTAACTAATAGGGGAAAGGTTGGAATGATATGGCGCAGCATTGGCAGGAAATTCTTCCTATTGACCGTTATAATGTAGTTGCTAATGGGCTTTTGCATGAGTATGACCGAAAAGTGCTGACGTTTTTATATCAGCCTTTGATTGGATCCACATGCTATAGTTTGTATATGACCCTCTGGGCAGAACTCGAGGAAAATCGACTTTGGTCTGAATCTTCCACCCACCATCTTTTAATGAATCTGTTAGAAATGAATTTAAAGGATATTTACGAAGCAAGACTAAAGCTAGAGGGCATTGGTTTATTAAAGGTCTATGTCAAAACGAATGAAGAGGAAAGGTCCTTTATTTACGAACTGCATCCCCCGTTAAATCCTGAGCAATTTTTTTTGGATGGGATGCTAAATATTTATCTTTATCGAAAAATAGGAAAAAATCATTTTGCCCGGCTTAAACGTTTTTTTACTGACAAGCAAAAACCAAAGGAAAATGAGTATCATGAGGTTACGGCTGCTTTTCAAGATGTGTTTGCCTCGGCCGCACCAGAGAGTCTCCAATACTTTCAGGACGTATCTGCAGATGTTGAAGCGGACGAAAATCAACAATTTATTGGCCGAAATGAAACAAATCCACTCCAAGTTGATATCAATACGTTTGATTTTAATTTGTTAGCAGCAGGTCTGAATGAATCGCTTGTCCCCCAAAGAGCACTGACACCAAAGGTGAAAAATGTTATTAGTAATCTTGCGTTTCTTTATAATATCAATCCAATTGAAATGAAAAATTTCATCTTAGGTGCCATTAATCCGAATGATGAAATTGATATTGAGGACTTAAGAAAAGGAGCTCGTGATTGGTATCAATTTGTCAATTATGAACAATTACCGAGCCTTATTAATCGAACACAGCCGGTTGCTCATCAAGTTCAAGTAACCGAGCCAAAAACACAGGAAGAAAAATTAATTCGTTATTATGAAACGACCCCACCACTAATCGTATTTAAAGATCTTTCGGGTGGAGTAGAACCTTCCAATTCCAATTTAAAAGCTTTGGAAGAAATTATGATTAAGTATAAACTTCCCCCAGGTGTTGTAAATGTAATGATTGAGGTTGTTTTGATAAAAACGGATATGAAATTTACAAAGGGATTTGTCGAAACAACTGCAAGTCATTGGGCACGAAAGCAAGTAAAAACGGTTAAGGAAGCGATGGAACTCGCAAAGAACGAGGATCGCATTCGGACTGATAGCAAAAAGGCTGGAAAGGGAGCGAATAAAAAGCCAATTCGGACTGAGTTAATTCCCGATTGGTTTAATGAAAGCTCAGAAGAAGCGAACAAAGATACTTCACAAGGAAACAACTCAGAAGATGAGGCGAAAAAGCAGGCAATTAAAGAAAAATTAAAGGCATTCAGGAAGTAGAGGTGACAATTTGTGGAGAAAATAAATAAAACAATGCAGCGGCTAGCCTCTAATGAAAATTTTCAAAAACGCTATGAGCAGCAGCGACAACAAGTCCTTCAACATCCGGGTATTAAAGCATTTTTAGCTCAGTATCAAAATGAGATTACTCAAGATATGATTGAAAAAAGTATGAGCAAACTATACGAATATACAAACCAAAGCAAGGATTGCGACCTCTGCGAAAGTCTTGAAAAGTGTATGAACTTTATGAAAGGGTATCACCCTGAATTGGTGGTTACCCGAAACTCCATCGATGTTGTTTATAAACGCTGCTCAAGAAAAATGATGATGGATGAAAAAAAGAAAAATGAAAAGTTAATCAAAAGTCTTTATGTACCGAGAGATATACTTGAAGCTACCTTTGAGGATTTTGATGGGGACTCAGGAAGACTGGATGCGGGTGATAAAGCTGCGACATTCTTAATGAATTATGAAACAGGTAAAAAGGCAAAGGGCCTATATCTCCATGGGAAATTCGGTGTAGGGAAATCCTATTTGCTAGGGGCAATTGCAAATGAACTTGCGAAGAAACAAATTTCCTCAATGATCGTCTATGTACCTGAATTATTAAGAGAGATGAAAAGCTCAATCGCTGATTCTACTTTAAACGAAAAAATAGAAGCACTGAAAAAAGAACCGATTTTAATGCTTGATGATATTGGGGCTGAAGGCGTATCAAGCTGGACAAGGGATGAGGTACTGGGACCAATCCTGCAGTTCCGAATGCTTGAAAGTTTGCCCACATTTTTCACCTCAAACTTTAATTTTGGGGAGCTGGAGCATCATCTAACCTACAGCCAGCGCGGCGAAGAAGAAAAAATGAAGGCAAGGCGAATTATGGAGCGGATTCGAACGCTGAGCGAACCGGTTCTAGTAGACGGTCCGAATCGCAGGTAAGGATAAATCGAGAAATATTTATGAAGGATCACTGAAAAATGTCAGTGTTCCTTTTTTTGTATAATTTATTTCAGTATTTGTTAAAAGCCTGTGTTAGTGAACTTCTATTTTGGTCAAGTCCCCCATATATATTTAAAACAGAGATTTGCTCAAAGGGGGGATTTGGTTGGCGGAAATCATCTTCCAAAGCAAAGTGGAAGCACAAACATTTTATAACCACTTGCTGAAGTACTTACCATATAATCGAGACAAAGAAACTTTTCTTCTTTTAGAAGATCGACATATAGTAAAAATTTTAGATGACTGCTTAACTATGAATATGTTTAGTTTGGTCAAAACTGCCTTTTATGATTTCATCACGAATATCAAACGGGATGAATGGTTTAGGGAAATAGTAGCAGGCCATTATTATTATGAAGATGTAGAAGAGCAACAGCAAATTATGGAAATTATCTATTCTGTTCTTGAAGGAAAAAGGGAGGATCTTGCTGTTTTCTTAAAAGAAACAAACGATGATACAAGTTTTATTAAGGCTGCAATCCATCACATTTTTCAAGATAATGTTTCCTTTTCCTTTGACTCTTTTCTAAAATTCCGCTTGCGTCCTTACCTCCATCTGTTGGAGTCCTATGTGGAGATTGCCATTGATGAATATAAAATGGAGCAGGAATATCAAATGTTTGTACAAATGCTCAGAGACTTTTTGACGAATCGCGAGCCAAAAATGGACATTCTTCATTTGCTTTTTGATGAAGAAATTACTTTTTATAATGAACTTTTAGTTGAGATTAAACGTGGTGAATTAACAAGAATGATTGACCGTAAATTACTAGTTAATCATCCTGTTTACGTTGATTCCGTCTCAATTGCACCGCTTTTATCGCTTGCGCCAACCACTATTTTTATTTATACGAAAGAACCTGAAGAACCGCTTGTTAGAACAATCAAAAATATCTTCGAAGAAAGAGTAACCATTAAAACGTTTGAGGATCTCCGTGAGATGAAACAATGGGTCGCGAATAATAATTCTTCAGAAAATCATGGATAAAGTAAAAAGTTATGGCAATATTTAGTTATATGTCCCTTGCATTTTCAAACTGAAATCATTATAATAACCTACATAATAAAAAATTACAGTAACAGTTATGATAAGGATAACAGTATTTTTTACGGTTTATAGAGAGGGGGGCCGCGGCTGAAAGTCTCCTAACACGAAAAATATACTTACCACCTTTAAACTTCAGCAGTGAACACTTCCTCTTTCGATGAGGTAAGTAATTGTTGACGGCTACCACCGTTACCGGACCAAAGTCATTTTCAGTGATGTGCATTGAAAATGAAAAATTGGGTGGAACCACGTGTTAATCAAAACTCGTCCCTATTCCAGGGATGGGTTTTTTTATTTTTTAAAAGCGCACCTTTTATGGCGCTTAAATGAATAGGAGGAATTGTTATGTCAGACGTTGTAAAGATTTCGTTTCCTGATGGAGCAGTAAAGGAGTTCCCAAGAGGAACAACAACGGAAGATATTGCCGCATCCATTAGCCCTGGCCTGAAGAAAAAAGCGATTGCCGGTAAATGGAACGGACAAATGTTTGATCTTCGCCGTCCAATCCTAGAAGACGGTTCCGTAGAAATCGTAGTACCTGATTCCAGTGATGCATTAGAGGTTTTGCGCCACAGTACAGCGCACCTAATGGCACAGGCTGTTAAAAGGCTGTATCCTGGTGTAAATCTTGGTGTAGGACCCGTCATCGAAGGTGGATTCTATTATGATATGGATCTTGAGGAATCATTAACACCTGAAGACCTGCCAAAGATTGAAAAAGAAATGGCGAAAATCATAAATGAAAACCTTGAAATTATCCGTAAAGAAGTAAGCAGGGATGAGGCAGTTCAGCTTTTTAAAGAAATGGATGATCCATATAAGCTTGAACTCATTGAAGTGATTCCTGATGAGGAAACGGTAACACTTTATCAACAAGGTGAATTTGTTGACCTGTGCCGCGGTGTCCATGTTCCTTCGACAGGAAAAATTAAAGAATTCAAATTGTTGAGCATTGCTGGTGCTTACTGGAGAGGCAATAGTGACAATAAAATGCTGCAGCGTGTTTATGGAACTGCCTTCTTTAAGAAGGAGGATTTAGCTGAACACCTTCGATTGCTTGAAGAGGCGAAAGAGCGTGATCACCGTAAAATTGGGAAAGAATTGAACCTTTTCACTACTTCCCAATTAGTTGGGCAGGGATTACCATTATGGCTTCCTAAAGGGGCAACCATTCGCCGTATAGTTGAGCGCTATATTGTCGATAAGGAAGTACGCCTGGGTTATGACCATGTTTATACTCCTGTGATGGGCAGTGTGGATCTTTATAAAACTTCAGGTCACTGGGATCACTATCAAGAAGACATGTTCCCGATAATGGACATGGATAACGAGCAATTAGTTCTTCGTCCAATGAACTGTCCGCATCATATGATGGTGTATAAAAATAGCATTCACAGTTATCGTGAACTTCCGATTCGGATTGCAGAATTAGGTACGATGCACCGTTATGAAATGTCAGGAGCATTATCCGGATTGCAGCGTGTTCGTGGAATGACTTTAAATGATGCTCATATCTTTGTTCGACCTGACCAAATTAAAGATGAATTCAAACGGGTTGTAAACCTTATATTAGCTGTATATAAAGACTTTAATTTGAATGATTATTCCTTCCGTCTTTCCTACCGGGACCCACAGGATACTGAAAAGTATTTTGATGATGATGCGATGTGGGAAAAAGCACAGGGCATGCTGAAGGAAGCGATGGATGACCTTGGACTTGATTATTATGAAGCAGAAGGAGAAGCTGCCTTCTACGGCCCTAAGCTTGATGTTCAAGTTAGAACTGCGTTAGGGAAGGATGAAACCTTATCTACTGTTCAATTGGATTTCTTGTTGCCGGAGCGGTTTGATTTAACTTATGTCGGCGAAGATGGAAAGCCACATCGTCCGGTTGTTATCCACCGTGGTGTCGTGTCAACTATGGAACGGTTTGTCTCCTTCTTAATCGAAGAGTACAAAGGGGCATTCCCAACATGGCTGGCTCCAGTGCAGGTTCAAGTCATTCCTGTATCGCCTGGCGCGCATTACGATTATGCAAAACAAGTTCAGGAGCAGCTGCAAAATGAAGGCTTCCGTGTCGAATTAGATGGCCGTGACGAAAAAATCGGCTATAAAATCCGTGAAGCACAAATGCAAAAAATTCCATATATGCTGGTTGTTGGCGATAAAGAGGTTGAAGATCAGGCCGTCAACGTTCGCAAATATGGTGAGCAAAACTCAGAAACAAAGCCGTTTGCCGAGTTTCTCGCTTCAATAAAAGCTGAAGTCAAAAAAGGATAAATTTTTGAAAAGAGGGGCGATCCCCTCTTTTTGTTTGACAGAAATAAAAAAATTGTATTGAATAATTTTTTGTTTCTTGATAAAATAAATTTCGTTGTCATGAAAAGTAAGTTTGACATTACATCTTTGCTTATGATATAGTTACTAAAGTAAAATTGAATACTTGTTTTAGGGAAAAGAAGAAGCACCCGCTTCTCACCTGATTGACGCGATTTAAGCAGTTGGCAGGTTTTACGTGAACTTTTTGTTTATTACTTATGTTCTGTAAAGTGTGGGTGTATACACCTACACTTTTTTGTTTGCATCCTTAAGAAATGCAATAATAAAAAGTTTTTACTACCTGTCGATTCAACATGGTGTCAGATTAGATGTTTCTTGACCCGGACGTTGTATTCGTGATAAAACTTTGGAGGTGGCTAATTATTAGCAAAGACATGTTGTTAAATGAGGGCATTCGCGCTCGTGAAGTTCGCTTAATTGA
Source organism: Neobacillus sp. (assembly GCF_031988165.1). Classification (NCBI taxonomy): domain Bacteria; kingdom Bacillati; phylum Bacillota; class Bacilli; order Caryophanales; family Bacillaceae; genus Neobacillus; species Neobacillus sp. The sequence continues at coordinate 99,496 of NZ_DALZYO010000011.1, read as the reverse complement.
TCAAAACGGCGAACAATTGGGGATTAAAACCAAATTTGAAGCGTTGGAGATTGCCGGACGAGTGAATCTTGATTTGGTACTGGTTGCACCAAATGCAAAGCCTCCGGTAGCCCGGATTATGGACTATGGCAAATTTAAATTCGAGAATCAAAAGAAAGAAAAAGAAGCTCGTAAGAATCAAAAGATTATTACTACTAAAGAAGTTCGTCTAAGCCCAACGATTGATGAACATGACTTTAATACAAAGCTTCGTAATGCCATTAAGTTTTTGGAAAAAGGCGACAAGGTAAAAGCGTCAATCCGTTTCAAAGGCCGGGCGATTACCCATAAAGAAATCGGTCAACGTGTGTTAGACCGTTTTTCCGAAGCGTGCAAGGAAGTTGCAACGATCGAATCACATCCTAAAATGGATGGACGAAGCATGTTCCTAGTTTTAGCACCTAAAAACGATAAGTAATATAGGGAGGACTATTACAATGCCAAAAATGAAAACTCACCGCGGCGCTGCAAAGCGTTTCAAGAAAACTGGTTCTGGTCAACTTAAGCGTGACCATGCTTATACAAGCCACTTATTCGCTAACAAATCAACAAAAGCTAAGCGTAAACTTCGCAAAGCAGGTCTTGTTTCAAAAGGCGATTTCAAACGCATTCGTCAATTATTAACTTACGTAAAATAATCTCGGACAGATCGATTTATATAGGAGGGAAATTACATGCCACGTGTAAAAGGCGGTACAGTTACGCGCAAGCGTCGTAAAAAAGTTCTTAAATTAGCAAAAGGTTATTACGGTTCAAAACATACATTATATAAAGTTGCTAACCAACAGGTTATGAAATCTTTAATGTATGCATTCCGCGACCGTCGCCAGAAAAAACGCGACTTCCGCAAACTTTGGATTACTCGTATCAATGCAGCAGCTCGTATGAACGGTCTTTCTTACAGCCGTTTAATGCACGGCTTAAAGCTTGCTGGTATCGAAGTAAACCGCAAGATGCTTGCTGAATTAGCAGTAAGTGATGCAAACGCATTTGCTGAATTAGCAAACGTTGCAAAACAACAAAACAATAAGTAATAAGAAAAGCGGAAGCGCCTAGGCGCTGAAGCTAGACAAGTTTCGATAAGGCCATTCTCTTTGATGAGAATGGCTTTTTCTATAAAGGGGATATAGAGAATGACTATATTGATTCCGGCTTTTTTTATCATGAATATTGTCGGGCTTTGGGTTATGGGAGAGGATAAAAAGCGGGCGAAAAACCACAAGTATAGAATTCGTGAACGGACATTGTGGCTTGTGGCCTTATTTGGAGGAGCAGTTGGGACGACGGTAGGGATGCAGGTTTTCCGTCATAAAACAAAGCATGTATCGTTTAAAATTGGTTTTCCTGTCCTTGCCATTCTAGAACTTATTCTTCTATTTAAATGGCTATTATAAAATGCCGCATGATTGGCGGCTATTGCTGTAAAAATTCCTTCACAGGGCTTTTCCAATTGATTTCAGCATTTGGATAGTGCTCAAGTATTTTATTATCGATATAAAAAAAGTCATCCTTTACCATCCCTTTGAGTGTGGCTGAATCTTCGGGCCAAATAAGGATGGAGACAACGTCAAAGGTGTTATCTTTACTACCCATATATTTTTCACCAGCAAATACCGAACCTTTATAGGTGAGCATAAAATTCTTTCTGACATCATCATTATCAATCAGTAAAAATCGTTTTTGTTTACGAGCAGTTTCAAGTTTTCTGCTCGATGTAAAAAGGAATTTTACCGCCAAATATAATAAGAAAAAAATGATAAACAACAATACGAAGCGCAGCAACCAAATCATGGCTAAGCCTCCTACACTTATTTTCCTTTTAATACGAATCAAAATGAAAAAAGTTTCAATCATTTCTCACTTTGTTATAATTTTTCCATAAGGAGTGGTGTCAATCATGCAACTAGAAAAACTGTTTCAAATGCAAAAGGCATTGGATGCCTATATCGAAGAAATGCATGGACTGCAAGACGAAGATTTATTTAACAGAAAGATTCTTGCCTTGCTCGTGGAAATTGGCGAATTAGCGAATGAAACTCGCTGTTTTAAATTTTGGAGTGTGAAGCCATCCTCCGCTAAAGAGGTGATTCTCGAGGAGTTTGTGGATGGTGTCCATTTTATTTTATCACTCGGGATTGAGTGTGGCTTTGATGGGCAGCAGATGGAATTGAATGTGCATACGTCGTCCTTGGATGTAACAGATCAATTTCTTCGTATTTATGAACTGATTAGTATTTTTCAAAAAGCGAAAAATCTTATGAGTTATAAAGAATTGTTTGAAGCCTATTTGCAGTTAGCGGATCAGTTAGGATTTTCCCAGCTAGAAATGGAACAGGCATATTTTCAAAAAAACGAAGTAAATTATCAGAGACAACAGAATAACTATTAGCAGAAAATTTGTGAATTTGCAGACTTTTTTTGTATAATTAAAAACGTACCTACATAAAGGGGGCTAAAAAATGGCAAAATTAGATGAAACTTTGATCATGTTAAAAGATTTAACCGATGCCAAAGGAATTCCCGGCAACGAGCGTGAAGTGCGCGAAGTGATGAAGAAATACATAGAGCCATTTGCTGATGAAATCACAACCGATGGACTGGGTAGTTTGATTGCCAAAAAAGTAGGCAAAGAGGGTGGACCCAAAATCATGGTGGCCGGTCACTTAGATGAAGTCGGCTTCATGATCACCCAGATTGATGATAAAGGTTTTCTGCGTTTCCAACCCGTTGGCGGCTGGTGGGGGCAGGTTATGCTTGCCCAGCGTGTGACCATTGTTACGAAAAAGGGAGATGTAACCGGAATTATCGGTTCTAAGCCTCCTCATATTTTATCGGTGGAAGCCCGCAAAAAGCCTGTTGAAATCAAAGATATGTTCATCGATATCGGCGCTTCAAGCCGTGATGAAGCTAAGGAATGGGGCATCCGTCCTGGAGATATGGTGGTGCCGTACTTCGAGTTCACTGTCATGAACAATGAGAAAATGCTTTTAGCAAAAGCGTGGGATAATCGTATTGGCTGTGCGATTGCCATTGATGTATTGAAACAGTTAAAAGATGTGGAGCACCCGAACGAGGTGTATGGCGTTGGGGCAGTTCAAGAAGAGGTTGGATTGCGCGGAGCTAAAACGGCAACTTACAAAATCCAGCCAGATATCGGCTTTGCTGTCGATGTCGGTATTGCCGGTGATACTCCTGGGGTTTCTGAAAAAGAAGCAATGAGCAAAATGGGCAAAGGACCGCAAGTTGTTATTTATGATGCCTCTCTTGTAGCTCATAAAGGATTGCGTGATTTAGTTACCGATACAGCCGATGAACTGAACATCCCTTATCAATTCGAGTCCATTCCTGGCGGAGGTACGGATGCTGGGTCCATCCATTTGACGCATAATGGGGTTCCAGCGCTTGCGATAACGATTGCGACCCGTTATATTCATTCACATGCTGCCATGCTCCATCGTGACGATTTCGAAAATGCTGTTAAGTTAATTGTCGAAGTTATTAAACGTTTAGACCGTGAGACAGTTGATAGAATTACGTTTGAATAAAAGTTTTTGATCCTCGGTAAAGCTACCGAGGGTTTTTTTAAAAAACTATCATGAGCCTCAACTCCCAACCCCTACCATGGAAATTTATTTAGAGAACATGTAGTAGTCACCTAATAAAGGCGGTGAGAGCAGAGCTAGACTTCACATCTTTCGTCTAGTGAAATGAGTATTTCACTTTAACTGGTTAAAGTGATTCATTTGCGGCGCTCCGCCCCTTTTCCATACAAAAAGAAACGCCGCCATTTATTAGGCGGCAGCAACTACAAAGAATTTTACTTTAACCCACTTTCAAGAGTTGAAAGCATCTCTTTTTTCTCTTCTTCTGATGAATTTTGCCAAATGATTTCGAATAAGACTCCAAGTCCAGGGAGCATTTTTTCTTCCCCGTTTTGAATCGCATCAACAATAGTATCTTCTAATTGTTCTTGTGAATTACCAGAAACATTGTGAATAATCGCGTTTCGTAAATTTAAGTTCATGATTACACACTCCTTTTTATCCTGTATTTCTTTATTATGATTTCTATTTTGGGTTTTATTATGTATATTAGTTGGGCTATAATGAGAAAATCATGAGCAATTTTTAAAGGAGAACCAATTTTGAAACATATTGAATCTGTCAATAATCCAAAGGTAAAACAATGGAAAAAGCTTTTAACGAAAAAAGAGCGAGATAAGTCGGGAACGTTTTTAGTCGAAGGCTTTCATTTAGTTGAAGAGGCGATCAAACAAGGAGAGCAAATTATAGAAATTATCGTTTCTGAAAAAGTTGGATTACCGCCGCGCTGGGATGCAGGGGCAATACCCGTCACACTTGTTACTGAAGAGATTTCAAACTCGTTAACGGATACAGAAGCACCACAAGGAATTTATGCCGTTTGCCGCCACGCAAATTCGGATGTTCAGGATGCAAGAACCTTTTTGTTTATCGATGCAGTCCAGGATCCTGGAAATCTTGGAACGATGATTCGAACTGCTGATGCGGCAGGGATTGACGCTGTTATCATCGGCCGCGGCAGTGTTGATATTTTTAACTCAAAGGTGTTGAGGTCGGCACAGGGAAGTCATTTCCACCTTCCTATCATCAGGGGCAACCTGCATGAATGGATAGACAAACTGCAAGAAAAAAATATTCCCGTTTATGGAACAGCACTTGAAGGAGCTTCGGCATACACTGATATTCCCACCGCTGAATCTTTTGCCTTAATTGTGGGGAACGAGGGAAATGGCGTCAGCAAAGATATTCTTGCAAGTACTAATACCAATCTTTTTATTCCGATATTCGGCAAAAGCGAGTCCTTAAATGTAGCCGTAGCAACTGGTATTCTTCTTTATTATCTAAAAAAATAGGGAAAAACTAGTTTGACCTCAGTAGGAAAATTATTATATAATAATGAACAATATTGAACTAGAAAGCGGAAACGCCTTGCACAGGTGCGACTAGCATATGACGAGCCTTCTTGACGGATTGGATTATGACCGCGATCCCCTAGGCGTGGAGCTAGACAGTTATCAAAGTTCAATGAAGAATTTTAATATGAGATCAAAAACGATGACGGAGAAAAGTATTTTGTCATAGACCATTTAGGGAGAAAGTGCCGCGACTGTAAGCACTTTTATGGAATTGGCAGAAGAAGTTCACCTCCAGAGTTGGCATCGGGACCATTTTTGAAAAAAAAATGTAAAGATGCGCCGGCATAAGCCGTTATCCGAATGAAGCGAACACAATGTTTTACATATCGTGTTTACAAGGGTGGTACCGCGAACTATAAACCTCGTCCCTTTCCAGGGATGGGGTTTTTTTGTTTTTCTGGTGCCTGACACCACTGTTCAGTCTCAAGTATGGGGAATCCCCCGCGAACTTGACGGAATTAATCTTAAAGTTTGCGGAAATATCGAGAAATTCGTGGAATCATGAATTCGCACCCGTCCACCCCGAGATAAAAATTAAGGAGGAATAGACATGCAAGAACGATTAAAAGAATTGCAGGAAGAGGCAATTCAAAAAATTGAACAGTCTGCAAGCTTAAAAGAATTGAATGACATCCGAGTTGCCTATTTAGGGAAAAAAGGCCCGATCACCGAAGTGCTTCGTGGAATGGGCAAGCTCTCTGCTGAAGAGCGCCCAGTCATGGGTGCACTCGTCAATGAAGTTCGTGAAGCGATTGCTGTTAAAATTGAAGCAAAACAAAAGGCTTTAGAAGAGGCAGTAGTCCTTGAAAAATTAGCTTCTGAAAGCATTGATGTTACCCTTCCAGGAAGCCCAGTTAAGGTCGGTAACCACCATCCGCTCACAAGAATCATTGAAGAAATTGAAGATTTATTTATCGGGATGGGTTATCAGGTGGCTGAAGGTCCAGAGGTCGAGCAAGATTATTACAATTTTGAAGCTCTTAATTTACCGAAAGGGCATCCTGCCCGCGACATGCAGGATTCATTCTATATCACGGAAGAAATCCTTCTTCGTACACATACCTCACCAGTTCAGGCACGAACAATGGAGAAGCATCAAGGAAAAGGCCCTATCAAAATTATTTGTCCTGGTAAAGTGTACCGTCGTGATAATGATGATGCGACACACTCACACCAATTTATGCAAATTGAAGGCCTTGTGGTGGGTGAGAATATCCGCATGAGTGATCTTAAAGGAACCTTGGAAGTTTTTGCGAAAAAAATGTTTGGTGATGACCGCGAAATCCGCTTAAGACCAAGCTTTTTCCCTTTCACTGAGCCATCTGTTGAAATGGACATTTCTTGTAAAATCTGCGGCGGTCATGGCTGCAGTGTTTGTAAGAAAACAGGCTGGATTGAAATTCTTGGCGCTGGTATGGTTCATCCAAACGTCCTTGAAATGGCTGGATATGACTCTAAAAAATACACTGGTTTTGCCTTTGGAATGGGACCAGAGCGGATCGCAATGTTGAAATATGGTGTTGATGATATCAGACATTTCTATACAAATGATGTGCGATTCTTGAAACAATTTTCTAAACACGAGTAGAACTAAATGCTGAAGCGCCTTGGTCAGAGGGTTAGACCAAAGAGCCCCTAGGCGCTGAAGCTCGAAAATAAGGAGGATGACGAGATGTTCGTATCATATAAATGGCTCCAAGATTATATTGATTTAACAGGAGTAACGGCAACTGAACTAGCTGAAAAAATTACGAAGAGCGGTATTGAAGTTGAAGGAGTAGAAATTCTGAACGACGGAATTAAAGGTGTTGTGGTTGGCCATGTTCTAGAGCGTGAACAACATCCAAATGCCGATAAATTAAGCAAGTGCCTTGTTGATGTTGGAGAAGAACAACCGGTGCAAATTATTTGTGGTGCACCAAATGTGGCAAAAGGCCAAAAGGTTGCAGTAGCCACTGTCGGTGCTGTTTTACCAGGCAATTTTAAAATTAAACGGGCGAAGCTTCGCGGCGAAGAATCAAACGGAATGATTTGTTCCCTTACTGAGCTTGGTATGGAAGGAAAAGTGGTTCCGAAAGAATATTCCGAGGGGATCTTTGTTTTTCCAGCGGAAGCAGAGGTGGGTGTTGATGCCCTTGCGTTATTAAACAGAGACGATGAAGTCTTAGAGCTAAGCTTGACACCTAACCGTGCGGATTGCTTAAGTATGCTTGGGGTTGCTTATGAAGTGGCAGCGATTCTGGGAAGAGAGGTTAAACTTCCAGAAACTGACCTTCAATCCTCAACTGAGAAGGCAGCAGATTACGTGAAAATAGTCGTAGATGCAAAAGAAGATAACCCTTTATATGTAGCAAAAATTATTAAAAATGTAAAAATTGCTCCATCACCACTATGGATGCAAACACGTTTAATGTCGGCGGGAATTCGTCCGCATAATAACGTCGTTGATATAACCAACTATATTTTATTAGAATATGGTCAGCCGCTCCATGCATTTGATTATGACCGTTTAGGATCAAAAGAAATTCTTGTTCGCCGCGCGAATGATGGTGAAAAATTTGTAACGCTTGATGATACAGAACGGACATTAACTACCGATCATCTCGTCATCACAAATGGAACAGTGCCAGTCGCCCTTGCCGGTGTGATGGGCGGAGCGAATTCAGAGGTAACAACTGACACGACAACTGTTTTATTAGAATCTGCTTATTTTAACGGGGGAACCGTCAGAAAAGCTTCAAAAGACCATGGCTTAAGGAGTGAAGCCAGCGCTCGTTTTGAAAAAGGTGTGGATCCTAATCGTGTTCGTGCAGCAGGCGAACGGGCGGCCTACTTGATGGCAAAATACGCTAATGGGGATGTATTAGAAGGTGTTGTTGAAGCGGATACTCTTACCGTTGAACCAGCAGTTGTTTCAATAACTTTAGAAAAAATCAATCGTGTTCTTGGTACAGACCTTGGAATGAAAGATGTTAAAGAAATCTTTGATCGTCTGCAATTCGCAGTAAGCGTGGAGGAGGATACCATCACAGTAACCGCACCAACACGCCGTGGTGATATCAAAATTGAAGAAGATTTACTAGAAGAGGTAGCTCGCCTTTACGGTTATGACAATATTCCAAAGACGTTGCCGATTGGTTCTTCAACACCTGGTAGGTTGTCAGAGTACCAGAAGAAACGCCGTTTTGTCCGTCAATATCTTGAGGGTGTTGGCCTATATCAGGCTGTAACATATTCCTTGACCAGTGAGGAAAAAGCTACACAATTTGCGCTTGAAAAGCGTGAAACGATTCGTTTAGCGATGCCGATGAGTGAAGAGCGTAGCATCCTTCGTTTAAGCATTATGCCACAGCTTTTAGAAGTTTTAAAATACAATAGTGCTCGTCAAAACGATAGCTTAGGCGTGTATGAAACAGGTGCCGTTTTCTTAGCAAATGGAGAAGACAAACTACCAGTTGAAAAAGAGCAATTAGCAGGTGCCATTACCGGCCTGTGGCACAGTCATTCTTGGCAGGGCGAGAAAAAGGCAGTTGACTTCTTCGTTGTTAAAGGAATTTTAGAAGGAATGTTTGCGAAGCTTGGTTTAGCAGAAGGTGTTCAATATGTTCAAGCCAAGGTAGAAGGCATGCACCCTGGCCGTACCGCAGAAATTATCTTGAACGGTGAGAAAATCGGCTTCGTTGGCCAAGTACACCCGAGCGTCCAAAAAGAGCTTGATTTGAAGGATACTTATGTATTTGAACTATCTTTAAAAGCAGTCCTTGAAGCAGATGCACCGGTGTTACAATACGAAGCCATCCCACGCTTCCCATCGATCACAAGAGACATTGCCCTTGTGGTAAACAAAGAAACGGTGTCAGGCACCCTAAAGGAAATCATTTTATCTTCAGGTGCACCGCTTCTTAAGGAGGTTCATGTGTTTGACTTGTATGAAGGCGACAGGATGGAGGAAGGCAAGAAATCCATTGCATTCTCGTTAAAATATGTTGATCCTGAACGAACATTAACAGATGAAGAAGTTACTAAAGTTCATGATCGTGTGCTTGAAGCCTTAAAAGAACAGGCAGGCGCAGTGTTAAGAGGTTAATTAATAAAGGCTGGCTCGAAAAGGTATTTTCGGGCTGGCTTTTTCTTTTTATTTGGCCAAGTCTAGGGTAAAAATTTCGATTCGCTGATATATTGTCTTAAATCGCTGATATATGGTGTCGATTCGCTGATATAAATTCCGAATTCGCTGATAAATTATTAAAAAGCGCTGATAAAATAAAATAGGAAATAATTGTAACAAATTACGCTAAAATTCGGCAGGAATTTCAGCCTTTTATTAGAATAAAATGTTTAAAATGAAAGGAGTGAAAGTTTTGGTTATAAAAGAAAGAACAATTCCATTAGTAATTCAGATTTTAGATGCATTAAGCCAGCGTCTCCCCTTGAATTACCCCAAATATCAGCAAGTTTTAGAGGAGCTAGGAAAGAGGCAGGCTGGTTACCAAGGAGAAGTGGCTCTTGATTATTATTTACGTCTCCTTCCAATAGATAAATACATGATACTCCACGATTTAAACCTTCCTGATGGTGACTACAACTGTCAAATTGATACCCTTCTTCTGACACCAGAATTTGCCCTTATTATTGAAGTGAAAAATATGGCTGGTAAATTAATATTTGATACTGAAAATGAACAATTTATGCAATTTAATAATGAAAAAGAAAAAGGTTACTCTTATCCAATTGCCCAAGCAGAAAGGCATCAAGAGTACGTAAGGCAACTGATAGCTAAACATAAATTTCCCCCAGTTCCAGTTGATTACTTAGTCGTTATCAGCAATAGATATGCCTCTTATGTCACCACAGGAAAAAACGCTCACAAAGTTAAGCCGCGGGTATGTAAGGCTGATGTTTTCAAAAATAAAATTCTTTACTTTGAAAAACTATATTCTGATCCATTCCTCAATGCGAAAGATCTTCAAAAATTGAGCCGCCTCCTCGTTAAAATGAATACAATCCCGACAAACTATATTTTGAAAAAATATGAAATTAAAAAGGAGGATTTATTAACCGGAGTATATTGCCCCACCTGCAATCATTTTCCACTTATTCGGAAGAAACTGAAATGGTATTGTTCTTCTTGCGGCAAATTTTCAAAAGATGCTCACATTAATGCTCTGAAGGATTATTTTTTACTGATTGATTCGAAAATTACCAATAAACAGTTTAGAGAGTTTGCTCATATAAAATCACATGATTCAGCAAAAAGATTTCTTCTTTCTGCAAATCTTAATTATTTTGGAACAAACAAAGGACGCGCTTACTTTCCGAAGACTATTCCATGGTAAATTTCAAGTCGCTGATAAACCATTCAGAGTCGCTGATAAAACACTCAGAGTCGCTGATAAAGCATTTCAAGTCGCTGATAAAACACTCAGAGTGCTGATAAACCTCTCAAAGTCGCTGATAAGCCTCTCAGAGTCGCTGATAAAATTAAATAATGACATTTTTGACGGGGAAATGTCCCCTTTTTTGTGTAAATAATGCCTTTAGTAAGAATAAGAATCTGTTATTTAAGTTGGATCATCTTCTTTTGAAGATTTTTCATGAATAATTCTCGAAAATACACAAAAAAGGTTGCCCCACCAGCTAAATCTCTGGGCAACCTCTTCCATTTTGTTTTCGATTAAATATTTTCATAAATTGCATCATAGTTTTTTGCCAATGCCACATCCAAATCCGTCAATCCCCCTGCATTCCACGAGGTAATCCTAAGCGTAACTAGTTTATAGTCAATTGCAATGAATGGGTGATGATTTTTTTCTTCAGAAAGCTCAGCAACCGCATTCACGAACGCTACCCCTTTTAAAAACTCCCGAAAACGATACTTTTTCACAATGAATTTACCGTCTAATTTCCAGCCAGTTAATTCAATAACAGCTTCATTTATTTCTGCTTCACTAAGTCTCATCGCCATTATTACCCCTCCAACCCTATAAATTTTTTATATCCGCTTTTTATTGACAATCGCCAGCGCCTTATCCGTATTGGCGAAGTGGAGCTTAACAAAAGAGGGCAGGATGTCGCGCCCTTTTTTCATAATTAACTTTGCTGCAGCTATATCCACATGTGCACCTGCTCCCTTAGGAATCGTAAAACCAGCAGCATCACTAAGCTTATCGATATATTGGATAAAGGCGTAGCGGGCGAGAATGCTCGCAGCCGCCACTGCCAGATGTATGCCTTCTGCCTTCGTGCTAAAATAGACATTTTCTTTGGCAATCGCTTTCTGTCCTTTAAGATGTTGATAATAGGTACTTGATTGCACAAATTGATCAATGAGAATCGCTTCTGGTTTCTCAGGTGAAATTTTGTCCAACACATTTAATATTGCTTGATTATGAAGGATGGCCTTCATTTTTCCTTGTGACATGCCTGATTTTTGAACTTGATTATATTTTTCGTTTTTAAGGGTCATCAGACTGAATGGAACAACATCTTTGATGACTTTTGCAATGGCAATGATTTTTTCGTCATTTAAATCCTTCGAATCTCGGACGCCTAATTCTTTTAACAAAGGGATGTGTTCTTTCTTTACGTAGGCAGCTACGACGGTAATCGGGCCAAAAAAGTCCCCGGTCCCGACTTCATCTGAACCGATGGCCGACATCCCTCCAATGCCAACAGGCAGATCGCTTTTTACCGCTGATTTCGTTTTGGATGAAACAGACTTTTTGGAGGGCGCGCTGCCACTCCATTTACCAGCCTCTTTTTCACAATCATTCCCCTGGAATAAAACTTTTCCTGATTTATAAGCCGTGATCATACAGGCCGGAGTTTTCGCAACAAACACACTTCCGGGAGGATTTTTATCCAATAAATGTTTCTCGTAATACTCCTGCATTTTCATGATTTCACTTATTCCTTGATTAATTACAAGATTACCCAATCTTAAAACACCACATTTCCACTAAGTATATACGACTCTCTTAAATAGGTTTGACTTTTCCACTTCCATACGTTCGTGTTATGATATGGAGTAGGATTCTTTGAAGGGAGCATTTACTTTGTCAAAAACAGAAAAAAATAGAACCACCGTTGATATTTACGGACAGCAATACGTCATAATGGGGACGGAAAGCCCAAGTCATATTCGGCTTGTGGCATCGTTAGTTGACGATAAAATGCGCGAAATCAATTCTAAGAATCCAGCTCTTGATGTAAGTAAACTTGCTGTTTTAACAGCGGTAAATGCAGTCAATGATTATATTAAAATAAAAGATCAATTAGAACGACTGCAAGCAGAACTACAAAAAGAAAAGGACTAAAAAACTATGATGGATTTAGTAATTATCTTACTTTTAATCATTGGATTCTTTATAGGCCTTAAAAGAGGCTTTATCCTGCAACTTGTTCATTTAACAGGTTTTATTATTGCATATATTGTCGCTTATTTATACTACGATCAGTTGGCGCCAAAGTTAACTCTATGGATTCCCTATCCAAACCTGGGAGAAGGAACAGTGTTAAAAATCCTAACAGACTCTACTGACGTGGAAACGGCCTTCTATTCGGCGATTGCCTTTGTGATTATCTTTTTTGCAGTTAAAGTGATCCTCCAAATTATTGGTTCCATGCTCGACTTTATTGCCCATTTACCGGTCCTAAGGCAGTTAAATGTTTGGGCTGGAGGCCTCTTAGGTTTCTTTGAGGTTTATTTACTTATTTTTATTTTATTATATATCGCTGCCTTAATTCCAATAGAACTTATCCAGTCTCTTTTGGATCATTCCGTTTTGGCAAAGGCGATTGTGAATCACACTCCAATCCTTTCACAGCAAATCAAAAGTCTGTGAATTGAATAGAACAACTGCTTGAACTTCTCTTTGGCAGAGAAGTTTTTCTTTTCTTCCTTAAAATAAGTTAAAATGAAGATGCTATACTCAAGGGGTAGGTGGATTTTATGGAAGTCAATAAAAAAGAATTAATACGTTTACTAGAAACGATTGCGATTTATATGGAATTAAAGGGTGAGAACCCTTTCAAGGTATCCGCTTTCCGCAAGGCAGCCAATGCTCTTGAAACAGATGAACGGATCTTTTCGGACATTGAGGACTACACCACTATTTCGGGGATTGGAAAAGGTACTGCCGCAGTGATTGATGAATACATAAAGGAAGGTTCTTCGTCAGTGCTAAAAGAACTTAAGGAAGAAGTCCCGGCCGGCTTGGTTCCGTTACTACAACTGCCGGGGCTTGGTGGGAAGAAAATAGCCAAGCTTTATAAGGAGTTAGGAATCGTCGATGTCACTAGTTTAAAAGAAGCTTGTGAAGCAGGTCATGTACAAGCGCTTGCGGGTTTTGGCAAAAAAACGGAAGAGAAAATCCTAAGTGCCATCGCAAGCATCGGTTCAAGGCCTGACCGGCTGCCAATTGCCTATATGTTGCCGATAGCAGAACAAATTGAAGAAAGGCTTGCCAGAATACCGGAGATCCTTCGTTTTTCGCGGGCTGGTAGCCTTCGAAGAATGCGAGAGACGGTCAAAGATCTTGATTTTATTATTGCGACCTCCAACTATGAAATTGTTCGTGAGCAACTGCTCCAATTTCCTGATATTAAAGAAGTGATTGGTGCAGGTGATACGAAGGTTTCCTTAGTACTTGCGTATGATTATGATGTTTCCATCGATTTTCGCTTGGTCAAACCAGAGGAATTTATTACGACCTTACATCATTTTACTGGTTCAAAGGAACATAATGTTCGCATGAGACAGCTGGCCAAAGAACGCGGCGAAAAAATAAGTGAGTATGGCGTGGAAAACGTAGAGACAGGTGAAATCCGCACCTTCACCTCAGAAGAGGACTTTTTCAAGCATTTCAATCTTCCCTTTATTCCTCCTGAAATAAGAGAGGATGGGAAAGAAGTAGAGACCTTCACAGTCAATGAGGAATTAATCGAGCTTGAAGATATTAAGGGTGATCTTCATATGCATACAACCTGGAGTGACGGGGCTCATTCAATTGAAGAAATGGCAGAAGCATGCCGGTCGCGTGGTTATCAATACATGGCTATCACCGACCATTCGCAGTACCTTAAGGTAGCTAATGGACTTACTCGTGAACGGCTATTGAAGCAAGGAGAAGAAATCAAAAAGTTAAATAAAAAATATACTGATTTTCTCATCCTTCGTGGCGTTGAAATGGATATTTTACCGGATGGCACGTTAGACTTTGAGGATGATTTATTGGCTGAAATGGATTTTGTTATCGCCTCCATCCATTCTGCTTTTTCGCAACCAAGAGAAAAAATTATGGAGCGGCTAAAGACAGCTTTAACCAATGCTCATGTCGATTTAATTGCTCATCCAACCGGCAGAAAAATCGGCCGCCGGGAAGGCTACGATGTCGATATTGATTTACTGATAGAATTAGCAAAAGAAACGAATACAGCCTTAGAATTAAATGCCAATCCAAACCGCCTTGACCTAGCGGCAGAGTATTTACGAAAAGCCCAGGAAGCGGGTGTGAAAGTTCTCATCAATACGGATGCCCATAAGTTGGATACATTAAAGCATATGGAAATTGGTGTCTCCGCAGCTAAAAAGGGCTGGATCAAAAAATCATCGGTGTTAAACGCACTTGATAAAAATGACTTACTAGAATTTTTACATAATCGAAACTAAAGGGGGGTAACTCCATGCAAGAAAAGACTTTAAAGGTATTAGAATTTACAAAAGTAAGGGAACAGCTTTTAGAACATGCTGCTTCATCACTTGGAAAAGATAAAATCAATCACCTAGTTCCATCCACTGTTTTTGAAGATGTGGTCCGGCTTCAAGCAGAAACCGATGAGGCTGCCACTGCTTTTCGGATAAAAGGAAATGTTCCCTTGTCAGGGATACATGATATCCGCGCCCATATAAAACGGTCTGTTATAGGTGGTATCCTCAGCCCACACGAGCTTATCCAAATCTCAAGCACCATTTATGCAAGCAGGCAGATGAAACGATTTATTGAGGATATTGCAGCGGAAAGAACAGAACTGCCGATTTTATCAGAACAAGTTGCACGTATCATTCCGCTCACAAACCTAGAGCAAGCAATTAAACAGGCCATCGATGAAAGCGGCGAGATTTTAGATAGTGCGAGTGACCTGTTACGTTCATTAAGACAACAGCTCAGGTCGAATGAATCACGGATTCGCGAAAAATTAGAGAGTATGATTCGTTCATCGAATGCCAGTAAAATGCTTTCCGATGCGATTGTCACAATTCGAAATGATCGTTTTGTTATTCCCGTTAAACAAGAGTACCGCGGTCATTACGGCGGGATTATCCATGACCAAAGCGCATCGGGACAAACATTATTTATTGAACCGCAAGTGATTGTCCAATTAAACAATCAATTACAGGATATCCGTGTGAAAGAACAGCTTGAAATGGAAAGAATTCTAACAGAGCTTTCCGCCTTTGCTGCTGAACATGAGAGCGAGTTGCATGTAATCGTAGACATATTAGCGAATTTAGACTTTATTTTTGCTAAAGCAAGATATGGAAAAAAAATCAAAGCAACGATGCCAACGATGAATAATGAAGGCAGAATTGCGTTATACAAAGCAAGACATCCGTTAATTCCAACCGATGAAGTAGTGGCCAACGATATTTTGCTGGGGAATGAGTTTACAACCATTGTTATTACCGGGCCGAACACAGGCGGGAAAACGGTCACCTTAAAAACTCTTGGTTTATGTTCATTAATGGCTCAGGCAGGATTGCAAATACCCGCGCAGGATGGTTCGGAGCTTGCCGTTTTTGACTCAGTTTATGCCGATATTGGCGATGAACAGTCGATTGAACAAAGCTTAAGTACGTTTTCGTCCCATATGGTCAATATCGTCGAAATCTTAAAACATGTCGATTTTAATAGTCTTGTACTGTTTGACGAGCTTGGAGCTGGAACTGACCCACAAGAAGGGGCAGCCTTGGCTATCTCGATTTTAGATGAGGTTCATAAGCGGGGCGCAAGAGTTATTGCCACAACCCACTACCCGGAATTGAAGGCGTATGGTTATAACCGTGATGGTGTGTTGAATGCAAGTGTTGAGTTTAATGTCGAGACATTAAGTCCAACCTATAGGTTGCTCCTTGGAGTACCTGGCCGGAGTAATGCTTTTGAAATTTCGAAACGATTAGGGTTAAATGATCGTGTCATTCAAACAGCCCGCTCTCATGTGAGCGAGGATACAAACCAAATCGATAAAATGATTGCTTCGTTGGAAGAAAGCAAGCGACAGGCAGAAATCGAGCAGCAGGAAGCCCGCGATTATTTAAAACAGGCGGAAAAGCTTCATCAAGACCTGCAAAAACAAATATTGGATTTTTATGAGAATAAAGACTCGATGATGGAAAAAGCAGCCGAAAAAGCAGAGGAAATTGTCGAAGAAGCGAAAAATGAAGCAGAAATGGTTATCCGTGATCTCCGAAAAATGAGAACCGAAAAGCATGCGGAAATCAAGGAGCATGAATTAATTGATGCTAAAAGACGCCTAGAAAAAGCAGCTCCGGAAATTCAAAAATCAACGAAGCTAGCGAATAAGAAAAACAAGAAACATACGTACATGCCTGGAGATGAAGTAAAGGTCCTTACGTTTGATCAAAAAGGGATACTTGTCGAAAGAAAATCAGCCAATGAATGGCAGGTTCAAATTGGAATTTTAAAAATGAAAGTGAAAGAAAAAGACATGGAATATATGAGCACCCCGAAACAAGTGGAGACCAAGCCAATGGCGATTGTAAAAGGGCGGGACTTACTTGTTAAACTGGAACTAGACCTGCGGGGTGAAAGGTATGAGGATGCTCTGTTAAAAGTAGAAAAATATATAGATGATGCCTTGCTTTCCAGTTACCCTCGTGTCTCGATTATTCACGGGAAAGGTACTGGCGCGTTAAGGCAGGGAGTTCAGGAATATTTAAGAAACCATCGTTCCGTTAAAAAAATTCGCTTTGGAGAAGTCGGAGAGGGTGGATCAGGCGTTACCATCGTAGAATTTAAATAATGCCCGGGGGAGTTTTGTTCATGGACCATTTTTGGGAGAATGAGTATATTCAAATTGCTGCTTATTATAGTGTCGTTATTTTATGTATGATTGTCTTTTTAGCCGTTTTTGAAGTGGTAACCAAATATAAAAATTGGGAAGAGATTAAAAAGGGAAACCTAGCAGTAGCGATGGCTACCGGAGGGAAAATATTTGGTGTTGCCAATATCTTTCGTCATACGATTGCGCTGCATGATTCTTTACTGACAATGATTGGCTGGGGGATATATGGATTTGTGCTGTTATTAATCGGCTATTTTATCTTTGAATTTTTAACACCAAAGTTCAAGATTGACGAGGAAATTCAAAATGATAATCGGGCTGTTGGCTTGATTTCGTTGGTCATTTCCGTAGGGTTATCTTATGTGATTGGTGCAGGAATTTCTTAAGGGGAGAATAAACTGTGGAGAAATTAGCTAAAGTTCTTATTGGCTTGTGCGGCTTGTTTTTGCTAATCGGTATCATTTATATGGTATTTTTTGCATAAGGGGAAATCATCGCTGAATAGTATCAGCGGTGATTTTTTTTAGAGCTTATTATCGCTATATTAGTGTACTTAGTTTCCATTGTTTATTGTGAAATACTGTACTATAATAGAAGTGGTTGTTGGAAAATTTTAAATAATTTAATAAAAAAAGGGAGGTTAGTTAAGTTGGAGTCTAAACCATGGTTGGATATTTACCCAAAAGAAATTCCTGCCACACTTGAATACTCCTCAGAACCAGTACAACAATACTTAGAAGATGCAGCCAAGAGGTTTCCAGAAAAAATTGCTATTCATTTTATGGGTAAAGAGCTCACCTATAAAATACTTTATGAAGATGCCTTAAACTTTGCTAGTTATTTGCAGGAAACCTTAGGCATTGAAAAAGATGACCGGATCGCCATCATGCTTCCAAATACTCCTCAGGCGGTTATTAGTTATTTTGGTATATTAATGGCGGGCGGAATTGTGGTCCAAACCAATCCGTTATATACGGAACGTGAACTGGAGTACCAAATGAAGGACTCCGGAGCCAAAGCCATTATCACCTTAGATATCCTCTATCCACGTGTTTCGAAAGTTATTCCACAGACTGAGTTACAGCATATAATTGTAACCGCTATCAAAGACTACTTGCCATTTCCAAAAAATCTCGTTTATCCTTTCATCCAGAAAAAACAATATGGAATTGTCGTGAAAGTTAAGCATGAGGGAAACACCCATTTGCTTACAGAAATAGTAAAGGGAAGTCCGAAAAAATTGATCAAGTACAATATCAATCCTGAGGAAGACATTGCCTTACTTCAATATACAGGCGGTACGACAGGATCTCCGAAAGGTGTAATGCTAACCCATAAAAATTTACTTTCCAACACAACAATGAGTGAAGCGTGGTTATACAAAGCAAAGCCTGGAGAAGAATCGATGCTCGGAATCGTTCCTTTTTTTCATGTTTATGGGATGACGGTATGCATGATTTTATCTATTAAGATGGCGTGTAAAATGATTTTATTGCCTAAATTCGATGCTTTGACAACATTAAAGACGATTCAAAAACAACGTCCGACCCTTTTTCCGGGCGCACCGACCATCTATATTGGCTTATTAAATCACCCTGACATGAAAAAATACGACCTTTCCTCGATTCATTCGTGTATTAGTGGTTCTGCTCCACTTCCAATTGAAGTTCAGCAGAAGTTTGAGGAAGTGACCGGAGGAAAGCTTGTCGAAGGCTATGGTTTATCAGAAGCATCACCTGTCACCCATTCCAACTTCTTGTGGGACGTGGAAAGAGTAAAGGGAAGCATCGGTGTTCCATACCCTGATACAGATGCTATGATTCTATCTATGGATAATGGTGAACCAATGCCGGTTGGGGAAATTGGCGAAATTGTTGTAAAAGGACCGCAGATTATGAAAGGCTACTGGAATCGGCCAGAGGAAACGAAGGAAGTCCTCCATGACGGCTGGCTGTATACAGGAGACCTTGGCTATATGGATGAGCAGGGATATTTCTATGTCGTCGACCGCAAAAAGGATATGATTATTGCTGGTGGATACAATATTTATCCTCGGGAAATAGAGGAAGTATTGTATGAACATCCGGATGTGCTAGAGGCAGTCGCTGCTGGAATTCCTGATCCATACCGCGGTGAAACCGTGAAGGCCTATATTGTCTTAAAAGAGGGCTCAGCTGTTACCTCAGATGAAATGAATGAATATGCAAGAAAATATCTTGCAGCCTATAAAGCACCGAGACTATATGAATTTAGATCGGAATTACCGAAAACAGCTGTTGGAAAAATATTAAGGAGAATGCTAATAGAAGAAGAAAAACAAAAAATAGAGGAAGAAAGCATCAAGCACGCCTGACAATTAATTTAGTCAATCATTCATTTTTTTTTGTAGAATCAGGCTTGTCTAATTGAAAAATTTGAAATATTATGAAGAGGGTGTTCCAGAATTTCTTGACAGAAATAAATTTAAAAACTATTATTAAAATATGAATGATTATTCATTCATATTTTTCTTTTTTTACTAGTAAAATTCTAATCTTCAAAGGGGGGATATCGTTGAAAAAAGCGAAGCCAAAATATATGCAAATTATTGATGCTGCCGTGATTGTTATCGCTGAAAATGGCTACCATCAGGCACAGGTATCAAAAATTGCGAAACAGGCGGGAGTGGCTGACGGCACCATTTACCTGTATTTTAAAAACAAAGAAGACATTCTTATCTCCCTCTTTGAAGAAAAAATGGGAAGTTTTATTGAAGAAATAGATCAAATGATTGCAGGAAAAGGGACGGCGACAGAGAAGTTATTAATGATGATTGAAGCTCATTTCAGCCTGCTTTCTGCAGACCATCACCTTGCCATTGTCACCCAATTAGAATTGCGTCAATCGAATAAGGATTTACGCCTCCGTATTAACGATGTACTAAAGGGCTATTTAAAGGTGATTGATAAGATTATTATAGAAGGCAAAGAATCTGATGAGTTTTCAAGTGACCTTGATGTACGTCTTGCCCGGCAAATGATATTCGGTACGATTGATGAAACTGCAACATCTTGGGTGATGAATGAGGAAAAATATGAAATCACTAAGCTGGCATCTCCGGTCCATCGTCTCTTGATTAATGGATTTAGAAGTCGCTAACACATTGAAAATTAGGTAGAGGGGGAGTTTAATTGGAATATTTAAAATGGTCTAGTGAGGACTATATCGCGACAATCACGATTCAGCGACCTCCGGCAAATGCCCTTTCATCAGGTCTTTTAAGGGAATTGTCGGTAGTACTTGATGAAATGGAACCGAACCATGAAATTAGGGTCATTGTCATACATGGCGAAGGACGCTTTTTCTCTGCAGGAGCGGACATTAAAGAATTTACCACCATTACTTCTTCCGAAGGCTTTGCAAATCTTGGAAAGTTTGGACAAGACTTGTTTGATCGGATGGAGAAATTTCCAAAGCCAATTATTGCAGCCATTCATGGGGCGGCCCTTGGCGGTGGTCTTGAGCTCGCAATGGCTTGTCACATCCGTTATGTTAGCGAAACAGCTAAACTTGGCCTGCCAGAGCTGCAGCTGGGATTAATCCCTGGATTTGCTGGCACCCAGCGTCTGCCGAAATATGTCGGGGTTGCCAGAGCAGCGGAAATGCTGTTCACTTCTGAACCAATCACTGGATTGGAGGCTGTTCAATACGGTTTAGCCAATCACGCCTTCCCTGAAAATGAAGTACTGGATCAGGCTTATAAACTGGCGAAGAAAGTGGCCAAGAAAAGTCCTGGCTCGATTAGTGCTGCTATTCAACTATTAAATTATGCCAAAACAGAAGAATTTTATGAAGGGACGAAGAAGGAAGCGGAGTTGTTTGGTGAGGTATTCGTCTCTGCTGATGCTAAAGAAGGCATCCAAGCTTTTATTGAAAAGAGAGAACCACAGTTTAAAGGGGAATAGACCTACCTTGCTGGGGTCCTCCCTACCAAGGTAGCTTTAACTAATATTTTTTTCAAAAAAATTTTTTCAATCTTTCGAACTGAACAAATGTTTGAATATCTAGGAGGGAACCTTGACCATGAATATTTTTGTATTAATGAAAAGAACCTTTGATACCGAAGAAAAGATTGCGTTGAACGGCGGAAAAATTAATGAGGATGGTGCCGAATTTATCATCAACCCTTACGATGAATATGCAATTGAAGAAGCCATCCAAGTCCGAGATGCCAATGGTGGAGAAGTAACTGTTATTTCTGTAGGTGGCGAAGAAACCGAAAAGCAATTGCGTACAGCTCTTGCAATGGGTGCCGATAAAGCTGTCCTTATTAATACGGAAGACGATGTGGAAAATGGCGACCAATTTACAACTGCAAAACTACTTGCTGAATACTTGAAAGATAAAGACGCTGATTTAATCTTAGGTGGCAATGTTGCGATTGATGGTGGATCTGGTCAAGTTGGTCCGCGTGTTGCCGAACTGCTTAACATTCCTTACGTTACTACGATTACCAAGCTTGAAATCGATGGCAGTAATGTAACAGTTACTCGTGATGTTGAAGGGGATTCAGAAGTCATCGAAACAAGTCTTCCGCTTTTAGTCACAGCACAACAAGGTCTTAACGAACCGCGCTACCCTTCATTACCTGGAATCATGAAAGCGAAGAAGAAGCCGTTTGCTGAATTAGAATTAGATGATCTTGACCTTGAAGAAGACGATGTGGAAGCAAAAACTAAAACAATTGAAATTTATTTGCCGCCTAAAAAAGAAGCTGGAAAGGTTTTAGCTGGCGATTTAAATGATCAGGTTAAAGAACTTGTTCACTTACTTCATACGGAAGCAAAAGTAATTTAATCGAATTCACATAAAAATTGTTTTTTCAGGAGGTAAATAGAATGTCAAGAAAAGTATTGGTATTAGGGGAAGTTCGTGACGGATCGTTACGTAATGTATCATTTGAAGCAATCGCTGCAGCGAAAACAATTGCAGAAGGCGGAGAAGTAGTTGGAGTATTGGCTGGCGAAACTGTAAGCGCTTTAGGGGTAGAATTAGTACAATATGGAGCAGACCGAGTTGTCGTTGTTGAAGATGAAAAATTAAAACAATATACATCAGATGGTTATGCCCAAGCATTATTGGCAGTAATTAATCAAGAAAAACCAGAAGGACTCGTATTAGGCCATACCGCGCTTGGGAAAGATTTAGCTCCACGAATTGCTGGTAAACTTTCGTCAGGTCTCATTTCTGATGTCATTGCTGTTGAAGCTGGCGGCGGAAATATCGTGTTTACCAGACCGATTTATTCCGGTAAAGCCTTTGAAAAGAAGATTGTTACCGACGGGCTTATTTTTGCCACTGTTCGTCCAAATAATATTCCATCATTAGCGAAGGATGAAAGCAGAAGTGGTGAGGTTTCCTCCCTTTCAGTTGAAATTATCAACCTTCGTGCCATCATTAAAGAGGTAGTAAGAAAAACAAGTGAAGGCGTAGATTTAAGTGAAGCAAAAGTGGTTATATCCGGCGGTCGTGGTGTAAAGAGCGCAGAAGGTTTTGAACCGTTGAAAGAATTGGCGCAAGTTTTAGGCGGAGCAGTAGGAGCTTCCCGCGGTGCATGTGATGCAGATTATTGCGATTATTCATTACAAATTGGCCAAACTGGGAAGGTTGTTACACCCGACCTTTACATTGCCTGCGGAATTTCCGGAGCCATTCAGCACTTAGCTGGAATGTCCAACTCGAAAATAATCGTAGCCATTAATAAAGACCCGGAAGCAAATATTTTCAAAGTAGCAGATTACGGAATCGTCGGCGACTTGTTCGAAGTGGTTCCATTATTAACCGAAGAGTTTAAAAAGCTGAAAGTACATTCATAATAAGAGCGACGGATGGATTGGATCCGCTCTGTAAGTGATAAAAGAAAATAGAAAAGCGAGCGGAGGTCCGCTCGCTTTATTAATCATTAAGAATACTTAGGAGAAAAATAGGGGAAAATGACGGGAGAGCAATTTATTAGCGTGATTTTTTAATCAATGTTATACTTTCGGTAGTATTTTAGTATTTATTAGGAGGGCATTTTAAAATGGCTATTTCACACGTAACAGATCAAAACTTTGCTGCTGAAACAGGTTCAGGCCTTGTTCTTGTAGATTTCTGGGCTCCTTGGTGCGGACCTTGTAAAATGATTGCTCCAGTTCTTGAAGAGCTTGATTCAGAAATGGGCGATAAAGTAAAAATTACCAAGCTTGATGTGGATGACAACCCACAAACAGCTGCTAATTTCGGTGTTATGAGCATTCCAACCTTATTGGTTATGAAAGATGGCGAAATCGTTGATAAAGTAGTCGGCTTCCAACCAAAAGAAGCTTTAGCAAGTGTTTTAGAAAAACACGTATAATCTTCGGACAAAAAAACCTTAGCTGGAACTGGCTAAGGTTTTTTATTTTGACTAATATAATTTTTAGAACAAAACCTCCCACTTTCCTTTCTAAGCAGTTTGCTTTAAAATTTTAAAAGATAGATAAAGACGGATAGGAGTGGGCGGAGTGAATGAAACCATCAAACAAAAATTAACACTGCTGCCTGATCAGCCTGGCTGCTACTTAATGAAGGATCGTCAAGGGACAATCATTTATGTGGGGAAAGCAAAGGTATTAAAGAACCGTGTTCGATCTTATTTTACCGGGTCGCACGATGGAAAGACCTTAAGGCTCGTCAACGAAATCGAAGACTTTGAATATATCGTGACTTCTACGAATATTGAAGCACTTTTACTTGAATTAAACCTAATCAAAAAATATGATCCAAAATACAATATCATGCTGAAGGATGACAAAAGCTACCCGTTTATCAAATTGACTGCTGAAAGACATCCAAAGCTTATTATCACGAGAAAAGTAAAAAAGGATAAAGGCAAATACTTTGGCCCCTACCCGAACGTCGGAGCGGCTAACGAAACAAAAAAGCTTCTTGACCGGATTTATCCGTTACGTAAATGCTCGACCCTTCCCGACCGCGTCTGCTTGTATTACCATTTAGGACAGTGCCTAGCACCATGTGTGAATGAAGTGGCCGAAGTGCAGTATAAGCAAATGACGGACGAGATTACTCGATTTTTAAATGGCGGGTATAAGGAGATAAAAAAAGAGCTTTCGGAAAAAATGACAGCGGCAGCTGAGGAGTTAGATTTCGAGCGGGCAAAGGAATACCGTGATAAAATCACTCATATTGAAACCATTATGGAAAAACAAAAAATCACAATGACCGACTTTACCGACCGCGATGTATTTGGATACGCTGTCGACAAAGGCTGGATGTGTGTCCAAGTCTTTTTTGTCCGCCAAGGAAAGCTGATAGAGCGAGATGTTTCCATGTTTCCAATTTACAATGAACCAGAGGAAGAGATCTTGACATTCCTCGGCCAATTTTATCAAAAGACAAATCACTTCAAGCCGAAGGAAATTCTCATTCAGGACGAAGTAGATTTGAACATGGCCGAACAATTGCTTGAAGTAAAAGTGATGCAGCCGCAGCGGGGGCAAAAAAAGGATCTCGTCAAAATGGCAATCAAAAATGCCAAAATAGCTTTATATGAAAAGTTTTCATTAATTGAAAAAGATGAGGATAGAACAATCAAGGCGGTAGAAACCCTTGGTGAGCTTTTAGGGATTTATACCCCACACAGGATTGAGTCATTTGATAACTCCAACATTCAAGGAACCGACCCTGTATCGGCGATGGTTGTTTTTATTGATGGCAAGGCAAACAAGCGGGAATACCGCAAATATAAAATCAAATCTGTTAAAGGCCCTGATGATTATGAATCAATGCGGGAAGTAACGAGAAGAAGATATTCCAGAGCTTTAAAGGAAAATCTGGCACTTCCGGATTTAATTATCATAGATGGTGGAAAAGGGCATGTGGAAGCAGTCAGGGATGTGTTGGAAAATGAACTTGGACTAGATATTCCGCTTTCGGGACTTGTGAAGGATGAAAAACACCGAACATCACAGCTCCTTTACGGCAATCCGTTGGAAATTGTCCCGCTAGCAAGGAACAGCCAGGAATTTTATTTACTGCAAAGGATTCAAGATGAGGTTCACCGCTTTGCGATTACCTTCCACCGTCAAATCCGTGGGAAAAGTGTCTTTCAATCGTTACTCGATAATATCCCTGGTATTGGGGAAAAGCGGAAAAAGCAATTGTTAAAGGAATTTGGCTCTGTTAAGAAAATGAAGGAAGCAACGTTTGAAGAATTTCGAGCCCTCGGAATTCCAACTAATGTCGCAGAAGAATTAGTCAATAAACTTCGTTCATAATATTGTCAGAAAAAAAAGAACATGCTATAATGAGTGAAAATTTAATTTACTATCACTTTTTACGTATTAAAGTGAAGGTAGAGGTGCGAGCTTCAAGAGTAGTGGTTCTGAGAGGGATGAGCTTCTGAGAAGAATCATGAAAGGGAAAGTTCGCCGAAGTAAAGAAGGTCTCATTTCTTTCTTTGCTGGTCTTGCATTGAATAAATGCCGGATTGTCAAGACGATTGTCTTGGAGAGCTATCTTACATTGTGTGTACGAGAATTTATTTCTTCGTGTTCTTAAAGCAATGAGAGGCCCTTCTCATTGCTTTTTTGCATTTATGGGGAAAATTAAGAGTAACATTTGAAAGAAGGAGAAAAAAACTATGGGGCTTATCGTACAAAAATTCGGGGGAACCTCCGTCGGCAGTGTAGAAAGAATTTTGAATGTGGCAGCATGTGTAAAAGAGGAGACGGAGAAAGGCAATAACGTCGTTGTCGTCGTTTCGGCAATGGGAAAATCGACGGATCAGCTGGTCGGCCTGGCAAAGGAAATTTCCTCACAGCCAAGCAAGCGGGAAATGGATATGCTCCTTTCGACAGGGGAACAGGTGACTATCGCACTATTGTCGATGGCCTTAAATCAACAAGGCCTTGATGCTGTTTCTTATACTGGCTGGCAGGCAGGAATCGTAACAGAACCCATCCATGGAAACGCCCGAATCACAAAAATCAACACAGAGGCCCTTAAAAGTCAGCTATCAAATGGTAAGATTGTCATTGTTGCGGGTTTCCAAGGAATAACAGAAGACGGTGAAATTACCACACTTGGCCGCGGCGGATCTGATACAACAGCGGTGGCCTTAGCAGCAGCACTGAAAGCTGATAAATGCGATATTTATACGGATGTGACCGGGGTGTTTACAACAGATCCAAGGTATGTCAAAGAGGCGCGCAAGTTATTATCTGTGTCCTACGATGAAATGCTCGAACTCGCCAATTTAGGTGCCGGTGTGCTCCATCCAAGAGCAGTGGAGTTTGCCAAAAACTATCAAGTCAGGCTCGAGGTGCGTTCAAGTATGGAAAAAATCGCAGGTACAGTCATAGAGGGGGAAGCAACTATGGAACAAAACCTAGTAGTACGCGGAGTGGCATTTGAAGATGAAATAACGAAGGTTACCGTATTAGGATTAACCAATTCCTTAACAAGTTTATCAACAATTTTTACCACGCTCGCGCAAAATCAAATAAACGTTGATATTATCATACAAAGTACAACAGAAGCAGGAACAGCCAATTTATCGTTCTCGATTCATACAGATAACTGGCTAGAAGCATTAAATGTTCTTGAAAATAATAAACCAGTGCTGGGTTACGAACAGCTGGACGCAGAAAATAAATTAGCAAAGGTGTCAATTGTTGGTTCAGGTATGATTTCCAACCCTGGAGTAGCCGCAAAAATGTTTGAAGTGTTGGCAAGTAATAACATTCAAATTAAAATGGTCAGCACATCAGAAATTAAAGTATCTGTTGTTATTGAAGAAAAAAATATGCTTAAAGCAGTAGAAGCACTGCACAAGGCATTTGAGCTTGGGGATAATTAGAAAAGGGTGTCAAGGCACCGTCCGTTTGGACGGTGCCTGACACCCTAAAAGGATAACCGTAATTAGATTTGGTCCTTGCTGTCCCATTTGACGGTGAACTGGACTTTGTTGGATTTTTTTACTGGATGCTCGAAGGTTTCTGCAATGACTTCTTTTTGAAGTTCGATTTGCTGGGCCAGGAAGCCAGCTTCAAGCTGGAAAAAGTGCTCAGCTTTTGACTTTACCCGGGACACAATCAAAGGACTTGTTAGTTCAAATTCAATTTCACTTTTCGTTTCTTTTTTTATTTCAAGCTGTCCCCAAGATGCATTAGCGAAAAATTCAATGACTTTATCATAATCGGTTAAAGGAAATTTCCGGGCGAGGCGTTTTCCAGCCCAATATAAAATTTCGGGAGAATCTTTCCCTAAAATCTCTGGCAAAAGGATTTCCCTGATTAATTCATATCCGAATATGGATATGGTTCTTGGCTCCCCAGTATTCAAAGTTTGATCAACGTCTGTACTTTCTTTCACAAGATTCCCCTCTTTCTATCATTCTATTATATACAAATTAAGTTGAGTTTCAGTACATTTCCCCAGAAAAAACAATTGATAATGTATTTTTAATTATTTTGCAATACTATATCTTTTTTACCATCATAATTATCTTATCCTTTTAAGGAAAATTATTTTACCGTAAGATATTGGTAATTAAAATGTAAGAATCATGTTGATTAACAGAAAAATCCAGTTAAAGGAAAGAGGGGAGTTCCCTCCTATTACAATATCAATATATTTTAAAAATTTTATTAATTACCAAAGAATTGTGTATCCGTTTTCTTGACGCTCTATGATGATGGGAGTAAAATGGACATGTCACATTATTGTCACAGTGGTGCTAGGATATAAATTCTTTCAAGGGGAATAATGAAAACTTGCCAATTGCTAGTTCGAATTAGGTTCATAAGGCATTGTTGAATTATCAATTCAGAATTTATGAATAGTAAATTCTGATAAGTTAAAAGGGGAAGAAACTTAACACCATTTTTTAAAAACTAAGGGGGGTAAAATTATGGCGGGTAATCGAGAGTTTTTTAACCGGAGATTGCATTCGTTGCTAGGGGTTATTCCTATTGGGGTATTTCTGACGCAGCACCTTGTAGTCAACCATTTTGTCACAGGAGGACCAGATTCCTTTGAAAAGGCTGCGGCTTTTATGGGAAATCTTCCATTCCGGATTGTCCTTGAAACTGTAATTATTTATTTACCAATGCTTTTTCATGCAATTTATGGACTTTATATTGTCTTTACCGCTAAAAGCAATGTCAAAAATTTTGGTTTTTTCAGGAACTGGTTGTACTTGATTCAGAGGATAACAGGCGTCATCACGCTTATTTTTATAGCTTGGCACGTATGGCAGACGCGTGTAGCTGATGCACTAGGCACGGCAGATGTTTCTTATGAAATGATGCATAATATTCTTTCATCACCAGTCATGTTCGTTTTCTATCTTGTGGGTATCCTTTCAGCAATTTTCCATTTTGCCAATGGGTTATGGTCATTCTTAGTAAGCTGGGGTATTACTGTGTCACCACGTTCACAAGTGATTTCTACATATGTGACAATTGGTATTTTCGTTATTCTATCAATTGTTGGAATTCAAACACTGATCGCATTTGTTTCTTAACTATTTTTTGATCGGAAAAATAAAGTATTTTGGATTAAGGGAGTGAGTCACGAATGAGTAAGGGTAAAGTGATTGTAGTCGGTGGCGGCTTAGCCGGCTTAATGGCTACCATCAAGGTTGCAGAATCAGGAACACCGGTAGAACTTTTTTCTTTAGTTCCGGTAAAACGTTCTCACTCTGTTTGTGCCCAAGGTGGTATTAATGGAGCAGTAAATACAAAGGGTGAAGGGGATTCCCCATGGATTCACTTTGACGATACGATTTATGGCGGAGATTTCTTGGCGAATCAGCCGCCAGTTAAGGCAATGTGCGATGCAGCACCTGGTATAATCAATTTATTTGATCGGATGGGAGTTATGTTTAACCGGACTCCTGAAGGATTACTAGACTTCCGTCGTTTTGGAGGGACACAACATCACCGTACCGCTTTTGCTGGTGCCACGACAGGTCAGCAGCTACTTTATGCACTTGATGAACAAGTTCGCCGCCATGAAGTGGACGGCTTGGTTACCAAGTATGAAGGCTGGGAGTTTTTGGGTTCGGTTATCGATGACGATGGTGTATGCCGTGGTGTTGTTGTTCAGGACTTAAAAACAATGGAAATCAGGTCATTTGCAGCAGATGCTGTTATATTGGCAACAGGCGGCCCTGGGATTATTTTTGGAAAGTCAACAAACTCAGTTATTAATACAGGTTCTGCAGCCTCTATTGTATATCAACAAGGTGCTCAATATGCAAATGGTGAAATGATTCAGATTCATCCAACTGCTATTCCTGGTGATGATAAACTACGGTTAATGAGTGAATCAGCGCGGGGTGAGGGCGGACGTATTTGGACATATAAAGATGGAAAACCGTGGTACTTCCTAGAAGAAAAATACCCTGCATATGGAAACCTTGTACCACGTGATATTGCCACACGTGAAATTTTTGATGTTTGCGTTTCGCAGAAGCTAGGTATTAATGGTGAAAACATGGTATTCCTTGATTTATCCCATAAGGACCCACATGAACTAGATGTAAAACTTGGCGGAATTATCGAGATTTATGAAAAATTCATGGGTGATAATCCACGCAAAGTGCCAATGAAAATATTCCCTGCTGTTCACTATTCAATGGGTGGACTTTGGGTTGATTATGAGCAAATGACGAATATCCCTGGACTATTCGCTGCTGGTGAATGTGATTACTCCCAGCATGGTGCTAACCGTCTCGGTGCAAACTCCTTGCTTTCAGCTGTTTTCGGTGGAATGGTGGCAGGACCAAACGCTGTTAAATATATCGGTGGACTTGAAAAGAGTTCTGATGCTGTTTCTTCTTCTGTTTTTGACCGTCATATTAAAGAACAGGAAGATAAATGGAATTCAATTATGTCATTAAATGGTTCCGAAAATGCCTATGTACTACACAAAGAGCTTGGGGAATGGATGACAGATAACGTAACAGTTGTCCGCTACAATGACAAGTTATTAAAAACGGATGAAAAAATCCAAGAACTATTAGAACGTTACCAAAACATCAATATTAATGATACATCTAAATGGAGCAACCAAGGGGCAGCATTTACACGTCAATTACAAAATATGCTGCAATTAGCCCGTGTTATTACAATTGGCGCTTACAATCGTAATGAAAGCCGCGGTGCTCATTATAAGCCTGACTTCCCTAAACGTAATGATGCGGAATTCTTAAAAACAACTATGGCAAAATTTGTAGATTCTAAATCGGCGCCGGAATTCCATTATGCAGAAGTTGATATCTCGCTACTCAAGCCGCGTGAGCGCGATTACACTAAAAAGCATTAAAAGAAAGGGGAGTAGGAAAGAATGTCTGAAAAGAAAACAGTAAAATTTATCATAGCACGTCAAGATACCCCAGACTCTGCTCCTTATGAGGAGACATTCGAGATTCCATACCGTCCAAATATGAACGTGATTTCGGCATTAATGGAAATTCGTAAAAATCCTGTAACGGATAAGGGACAAGATACAACCCCAATTACATGGGAAATGAACTGTCTTGAAGAGGTTTGTGGTGCTTGTTCAATGGTCATCAACGGTAAGCCACGTCAATCTTGTTCGGCACTTGTTGATCAATTGGAGCAGCCAATCCGCCTTGAGCCTATGCGAACATTCCCTGTTGTCCGTGACCTTCAGGTTGACCGCAGCAGGATGTTTGATTCCTTAAAGAAAGTAAAAGCATGGATTCCAATTGACGGAACGTATGATTTAGGACCTGGACCTCGTATGCCTGAGAAAAAACGTCAATGGGCCTATGAACTTTCAAAATGTATGACTTGTGGTGTTTGTTTAGAGGCATGCCCGAATGTAAACAGTAAAACAAACTTTATGGGTCCGGCGATTTTTAACCAAGTTCGCTTATTTAATGCCCATCCAACGGGTGAAATGAATAAAGCAGAACGTTTAAATGCCTTTATGGACGACGGTGGAATGCAGGGCTGTGGGAATTCTCAAAACTGCGTCCAATCATGTCCAAAAGGAATTCCAATTACCACTTCCATCGCAGCAGTTAACCGTGATGCTACCATGCAAGCATTTAGAAACTTCTTTGGAAGTGACCACGATTAATAAGAAATGCGCAAGCTTCTGTTACTCGGGGCTGGAGCTGGACAGTTCTCAAAGTGAAAATTTTATTCTTTCATTTTAACTAAAGAAAAACCTTCTTTTCTAAATCGGAAAAGAAGGTTTTTCTCATCTTTAAAACGAATTTTAAGCATTACCATACTAACCATTTATTATTCGTTTGGTATACTTGGAGCTATTAAGTTCCTTGAAAAGGAAGGTTTTCAAAGTTGAAATCAAAGTTTCCGCTGTTGATTATTTTAATTGGACTTATTCTAATGGGAATCGGTGCCTGGCAATTTGTAAATGTAAAAATGCAAACAAAGTCATCACTGGAAAAAGCAAAGGAAATCATTTCAGAGCAATCAGTGGATGCTTCTTCTAAAAGAGATGAGAGCAGCCCTCCTCCAAGTGTAGGAGATATTGTTGGTTTATTAACAATCCAGAAAATTAAAGCAGAATTGGCAATCGTCGAAGGAACAGACCCGGATGATCTAGAAAAGGGCGTTGGCCATTATAAAGGTTCCTACTTCCCTGGTGATAAAGGGCAAATTGTCTTATCTGGCCATCGGGACACGGTATTTCGACGACTAGGAGAGTTGGAAATCGGTGATTCACTAAAGCTGCAAATGCCCTATGGAAATTTCACTTATGAAATCACTCATATGAAAATTGTAAAAGCGAATGATACGAGTATTGTTACCTTGCAAAATAATGAAGAAGAATTAATTTTAACGACCTGTTATCCATTTCGTTATGTAGGTAATGCCCCAAAACGATATATCATTTACGCGAAAGCTAAGTAATTCATTTTTTCAGGAACTCTTTCCGTTTTGAAATAGTTTTAAAATTTTGTAAAAAAAACTATAGTAAATGAATGACTATCAGGACTTAAGGAGATTACCATATGGGAAAAGCAAATTACATAGACGACTTTCATCAGTGGGAAAAGGAGGTCCTTGGACAGCGGAAATGAAAAATCTTCTCCTCCATCAGGAAAAAGTTGGAATATAATTCACATTTTTTTTTATAATTGTTCTCCGTTAAGTATTTATAGTCACTCCAATTGCATCCTTCACATATGATATGGTGACTAAATATATACCCACCCCACGGTTCATTACTGGCGAAGGCAAGGAGGGTTACAATACTTGAAGGAGAATGATTATAATCACAAGCCATTACTCACCAAACGTGAAAGAGAAGTATTCGAACTGTTAGTACAAGACAAAACAACGAAAGAAATCGCTGGTGAATTATTTATAAGCGAAAAAACGGTTCGGAACCACATTTCAAATGCCATGCAAAAGCTTGGTGTCAAGGGGCGTTCACAAGCAGTTGTAGAGCTCCTTCGAATGGGAGAGCTAGAACTTTGAAGATGACCGGCTTTCCTTTTTGGGGAGGCCGGTTCATATTTTATGGGTTTAATGAACCAAGTTAATCTAGTGCCTAAATGGTTTCGAGGTTATTTTGCCAATATATGAAGTACGAGGTAAAATCATTTTGGAGACCATTTTGTATTTTAATATAAAATTATTTCCCTGTGCATTTCTCTTTTATCATCATCAAAACTATCAAAATTAATATTGTTTTTGTATACAGTCTTTTCATTAAGTTTCAACTTGAAATTTTAGTGAAAAAAGTAGAAAATAAGGACAAGCTTTATGACATTTAATAAGGAATAAAGGCTTTGTTTTTTTATTATACAAGTCTTGAGGAGAAGCCTATTTTAGGGGTGTATGAAGGATGAAACTCGAAAATTCACAGAGAGTGAATGGAGACATAGTAGCTAATATCGAAAAGGATTTACGTTACATTTCCGGAATTATCAAACAAAAAGGAAGAGAGATGTTGAGTAATTATACGATTACTCCGCCACAGTTTGTTGCCTTACAATGGCTGTTTGAAGATGGAGACATGACGATTGGTGAACTATCCAACAAAATGTATTTGGCCTGCAGCACAACTACTGATCTAGTTGACCGAATGGAGAAAAATCAGCTCGTTGTGCGGGTTAAGGATTCTAGCGATCGTCGTGTGGTGAGAATTCACTTGCTTGAAGAAGGCAAACGAATCATTGATGAGGTTATTCAGAAGCGACAACAATATTTAGAGGAAGTGTTAGTCAATTTCTCAACAGAAGAAATTGAACTTCTTCAAAGCAGCATGATGAAGCTCCATCAAGAAATGCGTTAACTGAAAACGCGCCGGTTGGCTAGATAGTTAGGACAGTTCATAAGGCGTAGTTGAATTAAGAAGTTCAGAATTTATTGATAGAAATTCTGATTAGCTAAAAATGAGGCGAGATGTTTGAAGCAACCAATTGGTGTAATAGATTCTGGGGTAGGTGGGTTAACCGTTGCCAAAGAGGTCATGAGGCAGCTGCCAAATGAGAAAATTATTTATTTGGGAGATACCGCACGATGTCCCTACGGACCACGGACTTCGAAGGAAGTAAAAAGATTCACCTGGGAACTAACTACTTTTTTACTAGAAAAAAATATTAAGATGCTGGTTATTGCCTGTAACACGGCGACGGCAGCTGCACTGGATGATATTCGCAAGGAGTTATCCATCCCTGTCATAGGTGTAATTAATCCAGGAGCTCGGGCGGCAATCAAACGAACAAAGAACTATCGAGTAGGTATTATTGGTACTGAAGGAACAGTTAAAAGCGGTGCTTATGAAAAAGCTTTGAAGTCGCTAAATAGCCGGCTTTATATAACAAGCCATGCCTGTCCAAAGTTTGTTCCTCTTGTAGAGAGTAGCGAGTATGACGGACCGATTGCCGAAAGAATTGTCGATGAAGCCTTAAAACCACTGCTGAATCAAAATTTGGATACGCTTATTTTGGGCTGTACCCATTATCCATTACTAGAACCCCTGATTAAGGATGTAATGGGTGATTCCGTTAATGTGATTAGTTCAGGGGATGAAACTGCACGGGAGATAAGTGCCATTCTACAATATAACGGCCTGCTTGAAACAAGTGAAATTGAGCCGGAGCATGAATTTTACACAACGGGTTCGCGGCGGATATTTGCCAAAATAGCCTCTCAGTGGCTCGGGATCCCAATCAACAATGTAAAAATGATTAAACTATAACGACCAGGAGCCCCCTTTAAAATCAGGGGCTCTTTTTGTGCCTATCAAAACGAGAGTGTCCACCATACGCGTACATTTGTCCACGAGTGGTGCCTGACACCCAAAGTGACAACCATAGATGTCCCCTAAAGTGAAACCCATAGAAGAGCCCTGTAAAATGCCCTTCATTAAAATGAAAAAATTTATATTATCTTTTATTTTTCTTTCTTAACACGGTCTATTTTTCTACAAGGCTCGTATACATGATAGTACAAACTGTCTTAGGGGGGAATTTATGTGTCTAAAAATAAAGCAAAAATCCTTGGGGTGACTGTGCTTTCTTCAACAGTACTGCTATCTGGCTGCGGCTTGTTTGGGACGGAAACAAAAAAGAAAATTGATCCGCCAAAAACGGTAACTGTTGGAGATAAAAATGCAAGTAAGGAATCAGCTGCAAAAGATAAAGGTAAAGTTGAAAACACGGTAAAAACAGAACTTTATCTCCTTGATAAAAATGGCTATGTGGTCCCACAAACACTAAATCTGCCGAAAACAAATTCAGTTGCCACACAAGCACTTAAATATTTAGTAGCTAATGGCCCAGTCACAAACATGCTTCCTAATGATTTTAGAGCAGTCTTACCTGAGGACACAGAGCTAAGTGTTGATATAAATAAAGAGGGGGTTGCAACTGTTAATTTCTCAAAGGAATTTAAAAATTATGAGCCTAAGGATGAGATGAAAATTCTCCAATCGGTTACTTGGACCCTGACACAATTTAATAATGTTAATTCGGTAAAGCTTAAAATGAATGGCCATGAACTGACTGAAATGCCAGTCAATGGAACCCCTATTAGTGAAAATCAATCAAGGGCTTCCGGTATTAATTTTGATACAACAGATGTTGTTGATCTTACGAATACAAAACCTGTAACCGTATACTACATTGGCGGCACTGAGGGCTCCTATTACTATGTCCCTGTTACTCGCAGGGTTAGTAACAATGAAAAGAATAATATTATTGCGGCTGTCAATGAATTGGTGAAGGGTCCTAGTGGAAAATCCAACCTGGTTTCTGAGTTTATGTCTGATGTAAAGCTGCTTGAGGCACCTAAATATGAGGATGGAAAGGTTACCTTGAACTTTAATAAAAATATTTTTGGAAGCTTTGAGGATAAAGAAATTTCGCAGTCCTTATTGGATGCACTTGTACTGTCATTAACTGAGCAAAAAGGTGTTGAAAAAGTCGCTGTTCAAGTTAACGGTAAAGCAGATATTAAGAATGATAAGGGTAAAAAACTATCGGAACCGGTAACTCGTCCTGAAAAAGTCAATACAGGTAGTTTTTAAAAAATAATTTTTGTTATACTATATAGAGACAATGAATGAGGTTGGCTTGAAGGCCACCTCTTCTTTATTTGGTAGTAGGATTCAGAATCTTAATGCCAATTGAAAAATAAACAGTAATTGAAGGAGGAAGTTTTGTGCGTGTTGATGGAAGAGAGCCCTTACAGCTAAGGCCCATACATATTGAAACGAATTATTTAATGCATCCAGAAGGTTCTGTCCTTATTTCTGTAGGTAATACAAAGGTGATTTGTACTGCCAGCATAGAAGAAAGAGTTCCTCCTTTTATGAGAGGGGAAGGCAAGGGCTGGATTACTGCCGAGTACTCGATGTTGCCAAGAGCAACAGAAACAAGAAATATTCGCGAATCCTCGAAAGGAAAAGTTACCGGCCGTACAATGGAAATCCAGCGTTTAATTGGCCGTGCACTTAGGGCAATTGTCGACCTTGGTGCGATTGGCGAAAGAACAGTTTGGATTGATTGTGATGTTATCCAAGCTGATGGCGGAACACGGACTGCCTCCATTACTGGTGCGTTTGTCGCAATGGCGCTAGCGTTAAATTCATTAGCCGAGAAAAAGTCATTTTCGAAGTTCCCAATAATCGATTATTTAGCGGCAACTAGTGTTGGGATTTTGCAAAATAACCAAACTGTTTTAGACTTAAACTATGCTGAAGATTCGAAGGCTCAAGTTGATATGAATGTAGTCATGACGGGTAATGGCGAGTTTGTTGAACTGCAGGGAACAGGTGAGGAATCTACTTTTTCCTATGATCAGCTTCAAGGTCTGTTACATGCGGCCCAGGAAGGGCTTATGGAATTATTTGAACAGCAAAAAGCAGCACTTGGTGCGGAAATAACCAAAAAAATCGAAAGTAGACGAAAGAAATAAGAGGCGATTAGTATGAAAGAAGTTATTATTGCTACAAAGAATCCAGGAAAAGCTAGAGAATTTGAGGAAATCTTTGCGAGTAGGGGAATTGAGGTTCGAACCTTGCTTGATTTTCCAGAAATTCCAGATGTAGAAGAATCAGGTTCCACCTTTGAGGAAAATGCCGTTCTGAAAGCAGAGGCTATCTCCCAAGCACTTAACAAAATGGTCATTGGTGATGATTCCGGCCTATTAGTTGATGCCCTTGAAGGTAGGCCAGGCATTTATTCAGCACGCTATGCAGGCGAGCCGAAAAATGATCAAAATAATACGGATAAAGTCCTTTCCGAATTGAAAGACGTTCCTGAGGTGGAGAGAACAGCGCGGTTCTACTGTGCACTGGCAGTAGCTGTCCCGGGGCAAGAAACGATGACGGTGTCAGGCACCTGTGAGGGTCGTATTCTTGAAGAGCGAAGAGGTTCAAATGGGTTTGGCTATGATCCAGTCTTTTATGTGCCGGAACAAGGTGTCGC
Organism: Neobacillus sp.; assembly: GCF_031988165.1. NCBI lineage: Bacteria > Bacillati > Bacillota > Bacilli > Caryophanales > Bacillaceae > Neobacillus > Neobacillus sp. Next base: position 62,450 of record NZ_DALZYO010000011.1, on the reverse strand, counting down.
CATGGCTGAACTATCTTCGGATGAGAAACACAAAATTAGCCATCGTGCGAATGCGCTTAAGAAGCTTGACGTGGTTCTTGATTCAATTTTAAAGAGATCTTGGCAGTCATGAGCAAGGTATTAATCGTCAGTGATAGTCATGGATTGACGAAGGAACTCGAGGTTATAAGGGAAAGGCATATAAACGAAGTGGACATGATGATTCATTGCGGTGATTCCCAGCTTACTCCGGATGATAAAGCCATTTCAGGTTATTTGACTGTAATGGGAAATTGTGATTTCAGCGGCGGGTATCCTTTAGAGACGATTTCTGAGGTTTCTGGACGGAAGTTCTTCATTACCCATGGACATCGTTATTCTGTGAAAACTTCGTTGATCAATCTAAAATATAAGGCGCAGGAAGTGAATGCGGATATCGTCTGCTTCGGTCATTCTCACATCTTGAGTGCGGAAGTAATTGATGGTACCTTATTTTTAAATCCCGGCAGCATCCGCCTGCCACGAGAGCCCATGGAAAAAACATATGTGATTCTTGATTTGCTTGAGGAAAAAATAAAACTGTCTGTGTTTGAAATGAACGGGCGGGAAATGGCAGAGTTGGCCCGTGAATTTACTTTGCCAAAGTGATGGGGGAAATATCCCCCCCTTTCTTCTTGAAAAAAATGAACAAAAACCTGTTGACTTTTAGATGTTAGGATAATATAATAAATCTTGTCTTTGATAACTGAATATGTCCCAGTAGCTCAGCCGGATAGAGCATACGCCTTCTAAGCGTACGGTCGGGAGTTCGAATCTCTCCTGGGACGCCATACTACATACTAAACCATTAACCTCACTTTTAAAGTGAGGTTTTTTTGTTTTTTTGATCTCGCCTTTCAGGGTGAGTTTTTTTTGACCGATAGGAAAGTATAACTTTCTATCAGGCATAAGTGCACTAAGGAAAGCTTCGTGAGCATAACCATTGCAGTTGAAAAGCTGTGCTTTTCTACGAACTACGCCTCTGTCTTCGCCCTTAGGGGCTCGCCAATCGGCGAGTTTTCTTTATCCTTTATTTATGCTAAACTATTTTTCAACGACAAGCCGAAGGACGGTTTTTTTTATGAAGAAACGGGAGCAAGCGAAGAGAAAAGATAATGTCATCTTTTTTCCCGGAATTGAAAAGAGATTAACAGCAAAAGGCTTAGAAAGCCTCGATAATAAAAAATTCAACGAAGCCATAAATCTGTTGGAAGAAGCAAAAGAACTAGACCCAGATAATGACGATATATTAATCGGGCTTGTATTTGCTTATTTTGAAGTAGCTTCTTTTAAAAAAGCAAAAATACTTGCAAATGAAATGCTTTTAAAAGGAATTGGCGACTATTTTCAAATGGTGGATTTATATTTAACGGTGCTGATTCAGCTGCATGAGTATCAAGAAATCGTCTCGACCATTGAAGTTTTATTAGATGAGAAAGAAATTCCTCCAGAAAAACATGATCATTTCATTACCATTCTACAATTCAGCCGGAGGATGGCCGAGAATCGCCAACAAGACATAACTGAAACAGTGCCGGAAGAAAGCACTGTTAAACAGTTAAATCTTTTTGAAATCGATAATCTAAATGATCAAATGCTGCTTGTTGCTAGTTTGGCTGAAAAAAATATCCGCCCCTATGTCGAAGAAATTGCCGAATATTTGAAAGCAGATGGAGGGCATCCATTTCTCAAAACGATGCTACTAACACTTTTACAAGAGCAAGAAATTGAGCGGGAATTAGTAGTCAGGAAATTTTCGATGGAAGAAAAGGTGATTCCAACGCAGTTGCCAGAGGTTAAATTGCAGCCAAGAATGATAAAGGTAAAAGAATTATTAGCAGACGGTTTGGAAAGTGACAATCCAGTCCTGTTTGAAAATACAGTCGGAATGATAGAACGGATTTTTTTTATCAGCTATCCTTTCGAGCTTGAGCCGGAAAGTTCTGCTGCCTGGGCTGGTGCCTTCCACTTACTTGCACAAGAATACATGGGATTAGATCCGAAAATCGGTAAAATCGCAAGTGAATATGCTGTTCACCCGAAAGAAATTGGTCAGGCGATTGTAAAAATCGAGGAAATAGAGAAAATTTCTTATCCTAATATATAGGCTTCGCTGTTGAAAGAAAACAAACCTATGATATAATGTAGGGGTTGCATTGTGTAAAAAACTATATTTTACATTTAAAAAATGGAAATAGTGCTTGGTGGACAAGTCATTTTCCGACTCTAAATTCGTTACGAATGAAATGAGAATAGATTTGTTGGAGGGAAAAAGGTATGACAGCAAAATGGGAAAAGTTAGAAGGAAACCGCGGTGTCCTTACAGTTGAAGTAAGTGCTGACCAAGTTAGCAAAGGTTTAGAAGCGGCATTCCAAAAAGTTGTAAAGCAAGTAAGCGTTCCAGGCTTCCGTAAAGGAAAAATGCCTCGGGGAATGTTTGAAAAGCGCTTCGGTGTAGAATCACTTTATCAAGATGCATTAGATATTCTTCTTCCAGAAGCATACGGAAGTGCAATTGATGAAACAGGTATCGAGCCAATTGACCGCCCAGATATCGACATTGAGCAAATGGAAAAAGGTAAAGACCTTATCTTCAAAGCAACTGTTCAGGTTAAGCCAGAAGTGAAATTAGGCGAATACAAAGGCTTAGAAGTGGAAGACCTCGATACAACTGTTACGGACGAAGACGTTGCAAACGAATTAAAGACACTTCAAGAGCGTCAAGCTGAGCTTGTAGTTAAAGAAGAAGGCACTGCCGTAAACGGTGATACTGTTGTTTTAGACTTTGAAGGCTTTGTTGATGGTGAAGCGTTCGAAGGTGGAAAAGCTGAAAACCACACCCTTGAACTTGGTTCAGGATCATTCATCCCAGGCTTTGAAGAGCAATTAGTAGGTGTAGCTGCTGGCGAATCTAAAGATGTGGAAGTAACATTCCCTGAAGAATACCATGCTGCTGAGCTTGCTGGTAAACCAGCAGTTTTCAAAGTAACGGTTCATGAAATTAAAGGAAAAGAACTTCCTGAATTAGATGACGAGTTTGCAAAAGATGTTGACGATGAAGTCGAAACATTAGACGCTCTTAAAGAGAAAATCAAAACTCGTTTAGAAGACAGCAAAAAGCATGAAGCTGAGCACCACCTACGTGATACAGTAGTAGAAACAGCTGCTGCAAACGCTGAAGTGGAAGTTCCAGAAGTGATGGTTGATACTGAAGTTAACCGTATGCTTCAAGAATTCGAACAACGCCTGCAAATGCAAGGTATGAACCTTGAACTTTACTTCCAATTCTCTGGTCAAGATGAAAATGCACTTCGCGGACAAATGAAGGAAGAAGCTCAAAATCGCGTAAAAATGAACTTAACATTAGAAGCGATTGCAAAAGCTGAAAACCTTGAAGTAACGGACGAAGAAGTTAACGTTGAGCTTGAAAAAATGGCTGGTATGTACAACATGACTGTTGACAGCATTAAACAAGCGCTTGGCGGTTTAGAAGGCATTAAAGCAGATCTTCTTCTTAAAAAAGCAGTAGACTTTCTTGTTGAAAACAAGAAATAATTTTTAAATAATGCAAGGCACGATTTTTGATCGTGCCTTGTTTTATACATTTTTTCTATTACATATTATAATAAGTAAAGGGAAACCTTTTTAATGTCTAGCTCTAACGTCTGGGCAAGGCGCTTAAGGTTTTTCTTAACAATGGACAGGAAAACAAGCTACCAACAGCGAATAAATAATTTCCATACAGGTTTTAGATTTATTTTTAAAAATTATGGTTAAGATTAATGAGTACATAAGTTTTTTTAAAATGACTTACACAAACCAAAAATGAGTAATGTAAAACATAATGTGTAAAGCTTTTTATTTCCAGTCCATTGGCTTAATGTGTTACAATGCAAAATACATACTATTGAATTGTTAGAAAAAGACTTGGATTTTGTTTGTGTGAATCGTAGCTTTAATTAGGAGTTTTAACACGTTTTAAGGGGTGAAAGGTTTGTTTAAATTTAATGATGAAAAAGGACAATTAAAATGTTCCTTCTGTGGCAAAACACAGGATCAAGTTCGTAAATTAGTTGCCGGGCCGGGTGTTTATATATGTGATGAATGTATCGAGCTTTGCACAGAAATCGTTGAGGAAGAGCTTGGAACGGAAGAAGAAGTAGAATTTAAAGACGTTCCAAAGCCAAAGGAAATCTGTGAAATTCTTAATGAATATGTCATCGGCCAAGACCAGGCAAAAAAATCACTGTCTGTAGCGGTTTATAATCACTACAAGCGCATCAATTCCAACAGTAAAATTGATGATGTTGAGCTTTCAAAAAGTAATATTTGTATGATTGGACCAACTGGTAGTGGTAAGACTTTATTGGCGCAAACATTGGCTCGTATCTTGAATGTACCATTCGCGATTGCTGATGCTACCTCCCTTACTGAAGCAGGCTATGTTGGGGAAGATGTTGAAAACATTTTATTAAAATTAATTCAAGCTGCTGACTATGATGTGGAAAAAGCAGAAAAAGGGATTATTTATATTGATGAAATTGATAAAATTGCCCGTAAATCAGAAAATCCTTCGATTACAAGAGATGTTTCTGGTGAAGGTGTGCAGCAGGCATTATTAAAAATTCTTGAAGGTACGGTGGCTAGTGTTCCTCCTCAAGGCGGACGGAAACATCCCCATCAAGAGTTTATTCAAATCGATACAACCAATATTTTATTTATCTGTGGTGGAGCATTTGACGGTATTGAGCCGATTATCAAGCGCCGCTTAGGCCAAAAAGTAATTGGCTTTGGCTCTGATTTAAAACAGCCAGAAATTGGACAAAAAGAGCTTCTTTCAAAAGTATTGCCTGAGGACTTACTTCGTTTTGGATTAATTCCAGAATTTATCGGCCGTCTTCCGGTTATCGCTAGCCTTGAACAGTTAGATGAAGTGGCATTGATTGAGATTTTAACAAAGCCGAAAAATGCGCTTGTTAAACAATATCAAAAAATGCTTGAAATCGACGATGTTGAGCTGGAATTTGAAGATGGTGCACTTGTGGAGATTGCTAAAAAGGCGATTGAAAGGAAAACGGGCGCCCGTGGTTTACGTTCGATTATTGAGGGAATCATGTTGGATGTCATGTTTGATCTTCCTTCTCGCGCGGACATCACCAAGTGTATCATTACAAAAGATACAGTTATCGAAAATAGTGTTCCGAAGCTTGTTTTAGAAGATGGAACAGTTATTGCTGAAGAAAAATCCGCTTAAAATGTATGAAACCTAGCTTATAGCTAGGTTTTTTGTTTTTTTATAATATAAGAATTTATAACATTGGACTTCGAGAAATGTCCAGCTCCAGGCGCCATCGGCTAGTGTACTTCGCTCTTCTCCCTACGATAAGTCAACATCGGTTCGCTCCGCTCACCGTGTTTCCTTTATCTCAGTCGAAGCGCTCCATAAGGAATGCTTCGGCAGCATTGGCATCGCACGAAGGAAAAGCGTTAGCTTTTCCGAGGAGGCCATACGCCGATAGGCGGGCGCCTTGCGCTTTTCTTAGTAAATATTTAATTAGCCAATACTACTTAAAAAATAGAAGAATATTTTAAAAAATGGCCAAAACCGATTGTAAAATAGCCCAAATGATAATTAAGGATCCGAACCTTCCTTCCTTGAGAATTAGTTTTTATAGTTATGTGGTTTATTCCGCCAACCTGCAGGAAATACTTATTAATATATATTGATTCTTTAGTTGCAGGAGGGAAATGTATGAGTTGGACGGGGATTGCCTTATTTATACAGCTGTTTTTCGGAATTATCATTGGGCTGTATTTTTGGAATTTGCTGAGGAATCAGCGTACACAAAAAGTGTCCATTGATCGGGAATCCCGGAAGGAAATGGAGCAGCTTCGTAAAATGAGAGCCATTTCATTAACAGAACCATTAGCCGAAAAAGTTCGCCCTACAAGCTTTCTGGATATTGTTGGTCAAGAAGATGGAATAAAATCATTAAAAGCAGCTTTGTGCGGACCAAATCCACAACATGTGATCATTTATGGACCACCTGGGATTGGTAAAACAGCAGCTGCACGACTTGTTTTGGAGGAAGCAAAAAAGAATCAGAAATCACCATTTAAACCGGCAGCTGTTTTTATCGAATTAGATGCCACAACCGCAAGATTTGATGAAAGAGGGATTGCCGACCCATTAATTGGATCTGTCCATGACCCGATTTATCAGGGGGCAGGGGCGATGGGCCAGGCGGGTATCCCGCAGCCAAAACAGGGAGCAGTCACAAATGCTCATGGCGGTGTCCTTTTTATCGATGAAATTGGTGAATTGCATCCGATTCAAATGAACAAGCTGTTAAAAGTATTAGAGGATCGAAAGGTATTCCTCGAAAGTGCCTATTATCATGAGGAAAATAACCAAATCCCGACGCATATTCATGATATATTTAAAAATGGCCTTCCCGCTGATTTCCGCTTAATTGGGGCAACGACGAGAACACCGAGTGAAATTCCTCCAGCCATTCGTTCCCGCTGTATGGAGGTTTTCTTTCGGGATTTAACCCAGGATGAAATTGTGAAAGTGGCAAAAAAAGCGGCTGAAAAAGTAAAACTGCAAATAAATGATACAGGCGTTAATACCTTATCTACATATGCACGAAATGGCCGTGAAACGGTCAATATGATTCAAATCGCTGCTGGCCTTGCGATTACCGAAGACCGCGCATATATCAAAGATGAAGATATCGAGTGGGTGATCCATTCTAGTCAGATGACCCCTCGGATGGAACGAAAAATCAATGATATATCTCATATAGGTCTTGTAAATGGCCTAGCCGTTTATGGACCGAATTCCGGAGCCCTTCTTGAAATTGAAGTGACAGTAATTCCGGCAAAGGAAAAAGGTTCGATTAATATTACTGGAATTGTGGAGGAAGAAAGCATTGGCGGTCAAGGTAAATCGATTCGGCGAAAAAGTATGGCGCGCGGTTCGATTGAAAATGTGATTACCGTTTTACGATCGATGGGCGTACCAGCGAACGACTATGACATCCATGTTAATTTTCCAGGTGGGGTTCCAATTGATGGTCCTTCAGCGGGAATCGCCATGGCGACAGGGATTTACTCCGCTATATACAAAATTCCGGTTGATAACACGGTTGCGATGACGGGCGAAATTAGTATTCATGGAAATGTGAAACCAATCGGCGGCGTCTATCCAAAAGTAAAGGCTGCTCGGAAGGCAGGAGTGCAAACAGTCATTATTCCAGAAGAAAATATGCAAACCATTTTAAATGAAATCGATGGAATTCATATTGTTCCAGTAACCCATCTTCATGAGGTATTTGAAATTGCGCTTGTCAATGCCTTTGGCAAAACGGAAGCTATTCCAGCTTCGATAGTGCTTTCCAAAAAAGAAACGATTTAATAGTGAACTTCGGTTTTTGGTTCAGCTGCCAAACCGAAGTCTTTTTTTTGCGTAATTTTTAAAAAGAAATATTTGCAAAGATTTGCTGGGAGAAAATTTAGTTCAAATGGAGAAAATAAAGTTATATTGATAAAGGGATATTCTAAAAATAGACACTGAAAAATAAATAAGATAGAATTGTACAAAGACTATTCTGCATTCGCAGTAGAAAAAATTGGATTTGCATGTGGAGGTGCAGTATTTTGGCGAAAAAGAACGAATTGATCGTACCCCTCCTGCCGCTTCGGGGATTGCTTGTCTATCCGACGATGGTGCTTCATTTAGATGTTGGTCGGGAACGATCCGTACAGGCACTCGAAAAAGCAATGGTAGAAGACCATTTAATATTCTTAACCACTCAAAAGGACGTCTCCGTTGATGAGCCTTCTGAAGAGGACTTATACAAGCTTGGAACGTTAACAAAGGTAAAGCAAATGCTGAAACTGCCAAACGGAACGATTCGCGTATTGGTAGAAGGATTAAATAGAGCGGAAATTGTTTCTTTTTTTGATGAAGAAGATTATTATTCCGTAAACATTGTCACCTTTGATGACCCAGATACTAAAGATGTCGAAGACCAGGCCTTGATGAGAACGATGCTCGATTATTTCGAACAATACATAAAATTATCAAAAAAAATCTCAGCAGAAACGTATGCCGCTGTTTCTGATATAGAGGAACCTGGTAGAATGGCGGATATTATTGCTTCCCATTTACCCATCAAGCTGAAGGAAAAACAAGATATACTTGAAACAATTGATATTAAACAAAGGGTAAACCGTGTTATTGACACGATCCATAACGAAAAAGAAGTTCTAAATCTAGAAAAAAAGATTGGCCAGCGTGTTAAGCGCTCCATGGAAAGAACACAAAAAGAGTATTACCTTCGCGAGCAAATGAAGGCAATTCAGAAGGAATTAGGCGATAAAGAAGGTAAAACAGGCGAAATCGCCGAACTAACAAAAAAAGTAGAGCAGGCCGGAATGCCTGAACATGCACTTAAAGCAGCACTGAAGGAGCTGGACCGCTATGAAAAGGTTCCAACTAGTTCCGCTGAAAGTGCCGTCATTCGTAACTATATTGATTGGTTGATTTCCATCCCTTGGTCAAAAAAGACGGAGGATGATATTGATATTAATCGTGCAGAAAAAATCCTAAATCAGGATCATTACGGACTCGAAAAAGTAAAGGAACGGGTACTCGAATATTTAGCTGTTCAGAAGTTGACCAATTCCTTAAAAGGTCCGATTCTTTGTCTTGCCGGACCTCCAGGTGTTGGAAAAACAAGTCTTGCTCGTTCAATTGCCACTTCGCTTAATCGTAATTTTGTCCGGGTATCCCTTGGTGGTGTTCGTGATGAATCGGAAATTCGCGGGCATCGAAGAACCTATGTTGGGGCCATGCCAGGCCGAATCATTCAAGGGATGAAAAAAGCTGGGACGATTAACCCGGTATTTTTATTAGATGAAATCGATAAAATGTCGAGTGATTTCCGCGGCGATCCATCCAGCGCAATGCTTGAAGTATTGGACCCGGAACAAAACCATAATTTTAGTGATCATTATATAGAAGAAACCTATGATTTATCAAAAGTCATGTTCATTGCAACCGCCAATAATCTATCAACGATCCCGGCACCGCTGCTTGATAGAATGGAAATCATCACAATCGCCGGTTATACAGAACTAGAAAAAGTTCATATTTGCCGCGATCATTTACTGCCAAAGCAGATTAAAGAAAATGGTCTTTCAAAAGGAATTCTTCAAGTGCGTGATGAGGCGATTTTAAAAGTCGTCCGCTATTACACACGTGAAGCCGGTGTACGAAGCCTGGAACGTCAGATGGCAACTATTTGCCGGAAAACAGCGAAAATCATTGTATCTGGCGAGAAAAAACGCGTTATCGTTACTGAAAAGAGCGTTGAGGAATTTTTAGGAAAAACAAGATTCCACTATGGAATGGCGGAGACTGAAGATCAGGTTGGGGTTGCAACAGGTTTAGCCTATACAACTGTGGGCGGCGACACCCTGCAAATCGAGGTATCCCTATCACCTGGTAAAGGTAAGCTCGTCCTTACCGGTAAGCTTGGGGACGTAATGAAAGAGTCAGCACAGGCCGCGTTTAGCTATATTCGTTCCAAAACAAAGGAACTGGGCATCGAAGAAGACTTCCATGAAAAATATGACATCCATATCCATGTTCCCGAGGGTGCTGTTCCAAAGGATGGACCATCAGCAGGTATCACCATGGCAACAGCGCTTGTATCGGCCTTGACGGGCAGACCAATCCGTCGCGAGGTAGGAATGACAGGAGAGATTACATTACGTGGTAGAGTGCTTCCAATTGGCGGTTTAAAAGAGAAAACACTTAGTGCTCATCGTGCAGGTCTGACTAAAGTTATTCTTCCAAAGGATAATGAAAAGGATATTGATGACATTCCAGAAAGTGTCCGCAATGAATTGGAATTTGTACCGGTATCCCATTTGGATGAAGTTTTAAAGCATGCGCTTTTAGAAGGTGGAGTAGAATGAAGGTAGTAAGTTCAGATATTGTCATTAGTGCCGTTAAACCAGAACAGTACCCGGAAACGACCCTGCCGGAATTTGCGCTGGCAGGCCGTTCAAATGTCGGTAAGTCATCTTTTATCAATAAGATGCTTAACCGTAAGGGTTTGGCAAGGATTTCATCAAAGCCAGGAAAAACGCAAACATTAAACTTCTTTCTCATTAATGAGATTCTTCACTTTGTTGATGTCCCGGGGTATGGGTATGCCAAGGTTTCAAAGTCGGAGCGGGCTGCATGGGGGAAAATGATTGAAACCTATTTTACAACTAGGGAGCAATTACGGGCAGCAGTCTTGATTGTGGACTTGCGTCACCCTCCAACCTCAGACGATGTGATGATGTATGACTTTTTAAAGCATTACGACATTCCCTGCATTATCATCGCAACAAAGGCAGATAAAATCCCTAGAGGGAAATGGCAAAAGCATTTAAAGGTAACGCGTGAAACGTTAGATCTCGATAAAAATGACCATATTGTTTTATTCTCTTCGGAAACAGGCGAAGGAAAAGATCATGCTTGGGCTATTTTAGAGAGCTATATGTAAAAAAAGCCCGGCGCTGAAGCGCCAGGCTTTTTTCCGTATTAAGAGGTTGTAAAAAACTGATGGAAGTTTCACTATTATTTTTTCTTTTTTAGTAGAAAATAAATACCAACAACTATGAGAAGAGCGGGCCAGAATTTCCAGACAAAACTCATTCCATTTTGCAGCAAGCCAAAATATCCAGCAATTTTATCATAAAAGAGCAGTAAAACGGCTAGAATGAGAAAGAGGAACGATTGAAACATGCCTGTACTGGTCTTTTGAAAGCGAAGAAAAAATCCAATTGAAATAATCAAGATTAACATGCCAATATGGTTAGTCGGCCAGAACGACACGTGGCCAGCAAGATAGAGATGAAGACCAAATCCAGCCATGATGACCCCAGGAAGAATGGCCTCGTAATCCTTCGCCATATATCCTTGCCCTAAAAAGGCTGCGCCAACAATGATAATTAAGGTCGGCCAGGTCGAAATTTGTTGAAAAAAAGAAACTCCTGTTTGCTGTAATAAAAAGTATGCTCCGAAACCGATAAGAATGATACCAGGGAAAATACGTTGATTTTTCAATACAATACACCGCTTCCAGTAAGGTTCACTTGAATCTAGTCTGCTTTTTTGATACTGTACATAGGGAAGATTATAAAAAAAAACTGTCCTATTCAATTTCTAATATTAACACAATAGTTTCGTTTTCTGTTCACATTTTTCGAGGAAAAGTCGAAATTACTCATGATATAATTTTACTAGTTGAAACCGTATTAATTATTGGGGGTGTCCTTAACAAATGCATATATTAGTGATCGGTCTTAACTATAAAACTGCCCCTGTAGAAATCCGTGAGCGTTTGACATTTAATGAAACCGATCTTGCGGATGCCATTAAAAAGTTAAACACCAAAAAAAGCATCCTAGAAAATATCATCTTATCCACTTGTAATCGAACGGAAATTTATGCGGTTGTCGATCAATTACATACAGGCCGCTATTATATGAAAGAATTTCTGTCCGAATGGTTCGGAATGGAGCAGCTGGAGTTTTCTCCATATTTATTTGTTTATGAAGACGATGGTGCGGTAGAACATTTATTTAATGTAACTTGTGGACTTAACTCCATGGTTTTAGGGGAAACGCAAATACTTGGACAGGTTCGGACGAGCTTTATGTCCGCTCAAGCTGAGGAAACGACTGGTTCCGTGTTTAACCACTTGTTTAAACAGGCGATTACCCTGGCAAAACGCGCGCACTCAGAAACAGAGATTGGTGCAAATGCTGTTTCTGTTAGCTATGCAGCGGTGGAATTGGCAAAGAAAATTTTCGGTTCCCTTGCTAACAAACATGTGTTAATTTTTGGCGCAGGAAAAATGGGTGAGTTAGCAGCACAAAACCTGCATGGTAACGGTGTGAAAAAGGTAACTGTCATTAACCGGACGTATGATAAAGCGAAGGTGCTTGCAAACCGTTTTAATGGTGAGGCCAGAACACTACAGGAGTTAGAGAAATCACTTGTGGAAGCAGATATTCTCATTAGCTCGACTGGTGCCAAGGACTTTGTCATTTCAAAAGAAACGATGGCTAGTGTAGAAAAAAAGCGGAAGGGTAAGCCATTATTTATGGTTGATATTGCCGTACCGCGTGATTTAGATCCGAGAATTGCTGAACTTGAAAACATCTTTTTATATGATATCGACGATTTAGAAGGTATTGTGCAAGCTAACCTAAAAGAGCGCAAGAAAGCGGCTGAAAAAATCATGTTAATGATTGAAAAAGAAATCGTTGACTTCAAACAGTGGCTTGGGATGCTTGGCGTGGTTCCTGTTATTTCCGCGCTTAGGGAAAAAGCTTTAGCCATCCAAGCGGAAACAATGGATAGCTTGGAGAGAAAGCTACCGAATTTATCTAATCGCGATATAAAAGTGCTTAATAAACATACAAAGAGCATCATCAACCAGCTTTTAAAAGATCCGATTTTACAGGCGAAAGAATTGGCTGCAAGACCTGACGCCGATCAGGCGATGGATTTATTTATGAAAATTTTTAATATTGAAGAGCTTGCACGGGAACAACATTCGAAAGCAGCCGAATCCAATAATATGCCGGTTCATGAACCGTTGGCTTCCTTTCAGTCATAAGGGGTAAACTTTTATGTACAACATCTTTATGACAAGGCTTCATGAATTCACAGTTGTTCTATATGCCTTCAGTGTACTGCTCTATTTTTTTGATTTTATTCACCATAACCGGAAGGCAAACCGCATTGCCTTCTGGTTACTTGCGTTTGTATGGATTTTGCAGACGGTTTTCCTTTTTTTCTATATGATAAAAACAGGTAGGTTCCCTGTACTGACTATCTTTGAGGGGCTCTATTTTTATGCTTGGGTATTAGTCACATTGTCACTTGTTATAAATCGGTTACTAAGAGTGGATTTTATCGTATTTTTCACGAATATACTTGGCTTTATTGTTATGGCGATTCATACATTTGCCCCGATGCAATACCATTCCCATATCATGGCCAAACAACTTGTTTCAGAACTGTTGTTGATTCATATTACGATGGCGATTCTCTCTTACGGGGCATTTTCCTTGTCATTTGTTTTTTCAACGCTGTACCTGCTTCAGTACGATTTATTAAAAAGAAAAAAATGGGGAACAAGACTTATCCGGCTCGCAGATTTAGATAAACTGGAAAAATCATCCTACATATTAGCGGTTATCGGCGTTCCAATGCTGCTACTGAGCCTCATATTGGGCTTGCAGTGGGCATTTATAAAGGTTCCAGGAATGCCTTGGTACGATATGAAAATTATTGGCTCATTTCTGTTACTTACAGCATACAGCCTTTTATTATATCTACGGATTGTGAAGAATGTATCTGGAAGAAAATTAGCCATCTGGAATTCAGCTTCTTTTTTAATCGTAATCATTAACTTTTTCTTATTTGGTCAATTATCATCTTTTCATTTATGGTATGCATAGGAAAAGCGTAAGCGCCCGGTCAGCGACGTATGGACGGGGCCCACTCCGACTGAGATAAAGGAAACACGGAGAGCGAAGCGATTCGATGTTGACTTATCGTAGGGAGGAGTGGGATGTCCACTAGTCGCTGGGCGCTGAAGCTGGACAATTCTCAAAGTCGAATGATATAGATTTTTGTATTATAAAAAAGTAGGAGGCAGTCATGAGAAAAATTATCGTAGGCTCTAGACGAAGTAAGTTAGCGTTAACACAAACAAATTGGGTGATTGAACAGCTTAAGAAGCTTGATCCATCTTTCGAGTTTGAAGTAAAAGAAATCGTTACTAAAGGGGATAAAATCCTCGACGTTACTCTTTCAAAGGTTGGCGGTAAAGGTTTATTTGTAAAGGAAATTGAGCAGGCCATGCTTGATAAAGAGATTGATATGGCTGTTCATAGTATGAAGGATATGCCGGCTGTATTGCCTGAAGGTCTCACTATCGGCTGTATTCCTTTTCGTGAAGACCACCGTGATGCCCTTATTTCCAGAGGTCATGTAAAGTTAAAGGATTTAAAGCCAGGTGCAATTATTGGCACAAGCAGCCTGCGCCGCAGTTCACAGCTGTTGGTTGAACGCCCAGATTTAGAGATTAAATGGATCCGTGGCAATGTCGATACTAGATTAGCAAAATTAGAAACTGAAGAATACGATGCCATCATTTTAGCTGCCGCCGGCCTTTCCCGCCTTGGCTGGGCAACGGACGTAGTGACAGAATTTATTGATGCAGATATTTGTGTTCCTGCAGTGGGTCAAGGGGCATTATCGATTGAATGCCGCGAAGACGATAAGGAACTTCTTGAACTGTTTGAAAAATTCACCTGCAAGAAGACGGAAAGAGCTGTCCGTGCTGAACGCGCTTTCCTGCAAAAAATGGAGGGCGGATGCCAGGTGCCGATTGCTGGATTCGCTTATATAGCTGAAAATGATGAGATTGTTTTAAATGTATTAGTGGCTTCACCTGAAGGTCATGAGGTCTTTAAAGAAGAACTAAGAGGACAAAATCCAGAAGAACTTGGTATTCATGCTGCTGATTTATTAATTAAAAAGGGAGCTAAGGACCTGATTGAAAAGGTAAAACGGGAGCTCGAGGGTCAATGCTAAAATCCTCACCCCTGCTTGATAAAAAAGTTCTTGTTCCAAGAGGTAAAGATCAAGCGAAAACATTCTCTCAACTAGTCGAAAGGTACGGAGGGATTCCGGTTGAAATCCCTCTGATTGCCTTTCGTCCGATTGAAAGAAATGAACGCCTTCATGATTCGCTGAAGGTCCTTAATACATATGACTGGATTATTTTTACAAGCAATGTCACAGTTGAAACCTTCTTTTCTTTTTTTGAAAGAGTTGGTCTGGATTTTCCTAAAATTGCTGTGATTGGCAAAAAGACTGATGAGGTCTTGCGAGAAAAAGGTCTTCGTGCAGAGTTTGTACCATCGGCATATGTAGCCGAAGCGTTTGTCGAGGAGTTTTTACCCTATATCAATAAAGGATCGCGGGTATTGCTCCCGAAAGGAAATCTAGCCCGGGAATATATCGCCACCGCGTTGACGGAAGTGGGGGCTGAGGTTGATGAGGTCGTCATTTACGAAACGTACATGCCGGAAGAGAGCCGTGTGAAGCTTGCGGGCATGTTGGCAGATAACCAGCTTGATATTCTAACGTTTACAAGCCCTTCAACGGTTGATCATTTCATGGATGTTGTGAAGGAATGTGGTCTGGAAGAGCAGTTGAAAGGCTGTGTCATTGGCTGTATCGGGCCGGTGACTGAGAAAAAATTAATTGCTTACGGATTAACAGTCCATGCTTCTCCAGTGGAGTACACCGTGAAGGAAATGATTAAATGCACGATTGCTTATCTTGATAACAATCATGTTTAATTTGATTTCCGCCAGTAAAGCGGAGCTATCCGCCAGTATAAACCAAGCTAACTAATAAAGTTTAAATTTTTGGAGGTAAAAATATGGAACTACAATTCTCACGTCATCGCCGCTTACGTTCAAGTGCTAATATGCGTGCACTTGTGAGAGAAAATCATTTAAAAGCAGAAGACTTCATTTATCCGCTATTTATCTATGAAGGGGAAAACATTCGCAATGAAGTATCGTCCATGCCTGGTGTATTCCAAGTATCGATGGACCATCTTCAAGCTGAAATGGATGATATTGTTGCACACGGCATTAAATCCGTCCTACTGTTCGGCATCCCGAAAACGAAAGATGCATGTGGAGAGCAGGCCTATCATGACCATGGTATCGTCCAAGTAGCCACCCGTTATATTAAAGAAAACTACCCGGACATCATTGTTGTGGCTGATACTTGCTTATGCGAATATACAGACCACGGACACTGTGGAGTTGTAGAAGGCGAAAAAATTTTAAATGACCAATCATTAGAATTGCTCGTAAAAACAGCTGTGGCCCAGGCTAAAGCTGGAGCGGACATTATTGCTCCCTCTAACATGATGGACGGCTTTGTGGCTGCCATTCGTTCTGGTTTGGATGAAGCTGGTTTTACCGAAGTTCCAATCATGTCTTATGCCGTTAAATACGCTTCTGCATTCTATGGACCTTTCCGTGAGGCAGCGGAGGGGGCGCCGCAATTTGGTGATCGTAAGACGTATCAAATGGACCCGGCTAACCGGATGGAAGCATTTAGGGAAGCGGAATCAGATGTTGCAGAAGGTGCAGACTTTTTAATCATCAAACCAGGGATGCCATACCTTGATATTGTTCGTGATGTAAAAAACAATTTTAACTTGCCTGTTGTCGTTTACAATGTAAGTGGTGAATATGCAATGGTGAAAGCGGCAGCTGCTAATGGCTGGATTGACGAGAAAAACACCGTCCTTGAAATGTTAATCGGTATGAAACGAGCAGGTGCAGATCTCATCATTACTTATGCCGCAAAAGATGCGATTCGCTGGTTAAAGGAAGACCAATAAACATTTTTTGAAAAGAGGGAATAGAATGCGTTCGTATACAAAATCGATTGAAGCATTTAAAGAAGCCCAAAATCTAATGCCAGGCGGTGTTAACAGCCCGGTTCGTGCCTTTAAATCTGTTGCTATGAGCCCAATTTTTATGGAAAGAGGCAAGGGGTCAAAAATCTATGATATCGATGGCAATGAATATATTGATTACGTCCTTTCATGGGGACCGCTAATTCTTGGTCACTCCAACGACCGTGTGGTGGAGGCGCTGAAAAAAACAGCAGAGCAAGGAACAAGCTTTGGGGCGCCAACATTATTAGAAAACAAAGTAGCACAGCTTGTGATTGAACGCGTACCGTCAATTGAAGTAATAAGAATGGTCAATTCAGGAACTGAAGCAACCATGAGTGCACTTCGTTTAGCCCGCGGCTATACTGGCCGTAATAAGATTTTGAAATTCGAAGGCTGCTACCATGGTCATGGTGATTCGTTATTAATTAAGGCCGGCTCAGGTGTTGCTACACTTGGTTTGCCTGACAGCCCTGGAGTGCCAGAAGGGGTTGCATCTAATACAATTACAGTACCTTACAATGACCTTGAGAGTGTAAAATATGCTTTTGAACAATTCGGCCAAGATATTGCTTGTATCATCGTAGAGCCAGTTGCTGGTAACATGGGTCTTGTCCCACCGCTACCAGGATTCTTAGAAGGTCTTCGCGAGGTTACTTCGGCAAATGGTTCATTGCTGATTTTTGATGAAGTCATGACCGGCTTCCGCGTAGGTTACAATTGTGCGCAAGGCTATTTCAATGTAACACCTGATATTACATGTCTTGGAAAAGTAATTGGGGGCGGTCTTCCTGTTGGTGCATACGGTGGTAAAGCGGAAATCATGCAGCAAATCGCTCCAAGTGGCCCCATCTATCAAGCAGGAACATTGTCTGGAAACCCACTTGCAATGACTGCAGGTTTAGAAACACTAAGTCAATTAACTCCAGAGCATTACGAGGAGTTTATTCGTAAAGGAGACATGCTTCAAAAAGGTTTTGAAGCAGCTGCTGAAAAATACGATATTCCCATTACCTTTAACCGTGCTGGTTCAATGATTGGCTTCTTCTTTACCAATGAAAATGTCATTAACTATGAAAAAGCTAAAACATCGAACTTGGAATTCTTTGCAGCCTATTATCGGGAGATGGCTAACCAAGGGGTATTCCTACCGCCTTCACAGTTTGAAGGGCTATTCCTATCAACGGAGCATTCTGATGAGGATATTGAAAAAACCATTCAAGCAGCAGAGGTTGCTTTTTCAAAATTAAAATAAATAAAAAAGCGCACTCATGTACTACCATTGAGTGTGTTTTTTTTGTTTATTTTTAGAGTACATATTGTCAAAAAGTATTTCTTGTTAAAAATTACATTTTGCTATAAAATACCGGGGATATGAAATTTTTCTTGAATGAGAAGAGAAAGTTGAGTGAACGGCTATATGAAAGGGAAACACCTCGTTGTATTCTTATTAGCTGCTATTCTTATTTTTTATATGGGTGGATGTGAAAATCCTTTCTCCCAAAATATAGAAAGTGCAAACAAACATAGTAATAAAAAAAGAGAAAAAAAAACGACTGAAAAAAATGAACTTAATGCAAAGGAAGAATTGCAGAAAAATGAACATGAGAGGGTGGCACTTGCTCAAAAGAATGAGGAAATGTTACAGCAGAAAATTAGAGACTATTTAAATACTAATAGCTTAAGCGGTACGATAGCTGTTGTAAGAGGTAAACATATACTTTTTAACGAGGGTGTAGGCTATACAAATATAGAGAAAAAGGTATTAAATACTCCTTCAACCACCTATCCAATAGGATCAATTACTAAGATTTTCGTTTCAACAAGTATAATGATGCTTCAAGAACGGAAGAAATTAACTATTCAAGATCCAGTGTCAAAGTATATTTCTAATTTTCCAAATGGAGATAAAATAAAATTGTATCATTTATTAACACATACTTCGGGTATCCGGTCACCACATTGGCAGAAAAATGATAAAACGCCGTTAGATTTAATTCAGGAAATTGCAAAAGGATCTGTAAAATTCCAGCCTGGTGAAAAATGGGACTATCTCGACGCAAACTATATGGTTCTTGGCTATATTGTGGAAAAAGTTACTGGAACATCACTTCATGAATTTATTCAGGAGAACATTTTTGATAAGGTTCCCCTAAAGGAAACAGGATTTTTTACACATGAAAATCCTGAACCATATACATCTAAAAGCTATGTGAAGAAAGATGATAAAATAGAAAAAACAAATTCCTTGAACCCCTACCTCCTATTTGGGTGTGGGGATATTTATACAACCGCTTATGATTTAGCCCAATTTGATCAAGCCTTGCTAAGTGGTAAACTTGTTTCAAAAAATAGTCTTGAACAAATGACTACTCCATCAGCCGCACAACCCAAGTATGCACTTGGTATCTATAATGATTATGATAGAAATTATTATTTCAGTATCGGGGTTTTAGGTGGATGGTATTCGATGCATGGATATTATAAAGATAACAATCATACACAAATTGTAATCCTAATGAATTCAAGAACAAAAACTACCGAAATAGGAAGTATTATGAAAAATATTTATCGAATTATCATGGATTCACCGTTATCTTCACAAACCGACCTTGCACATTCATAATGGTATCGATTTCATTGTGGCACCTGAAACCCGCAGAATAAAGCCCAACTTCCTAGGGTTTCAGGCCCTAATCCGCAATCCCCTCGCCAAATCCACAACTCCCATCTCAATTCGCCATCTTACTTCGACCCCAGAATAAAGGTAGCAATCTAATTCTTTTCACGCCTCAAGCGCTTTTTTATCATAAATGAAAAAATCCCCTCATAAAGTGTAAGTGACATAGTGATTTTGCGTGAAGGAAACGAAAGGAGGAGTCGCTTTGTCCCAGGAGAATCAATCGTGTCTGCGATTTTCCTTGGAGGAGTCCTTGTGGTTTAGAAAAGGACAGGAAGTCGAAGAGCTTGTTTCGATTTCCCTAGACCCGGACATTACCATCCAGGAAAACGATCAGTACGTAACCATACGTGGTTCGCTAGAGCTCACCGGCGAATATAAAAGTTACGAAGCTGCCGATGAAGGCAAGGATGAAGGCTTTACCTCGCAAAAATTTGTAGAAAGAGTGGCGGCACTTGATGAAGGAAACTGTGAATTTTCACATCGTTTCCCCGTCGATATCACCATCCCGAATAATCGGATTCAAAGCATTTACGATATTGATGTCCTCGTTGAATCCTTTGATTATTCCCTACCAGAGCGCAGCTGCTTGAAGCTCTCTGCAGAACTAACCATCAGTGGTCTTTATGGAATCGAACAACAACAGGAGCTAGAACAAACACCAGAGTATGAGGTACTTCACCGTACCGAAGAAGAAGCTGCAGAGGAAGAAGTAGAAGTTGAGCAAGAAGTCGTTCCCAGCAGCCATGAAGATAACTTCCTGTTTGAAGTTGAGGCAAGAAAACAGCAAGAGGAAGAAAGTGTGGAAGTATTACCGAAATTCCCAACCTTCAACTATCAACCGCAAGTGGAGTATGAAGAAGAAGACTACGAGCCTGCATGGGACCTCCAAGAGGCTAGAAGTGAGAGCAGTCAACCAATTGAAATGGAGCATAAAGTAGTACTTGAAGAAGAATCGGTCCCAAATCCACATTTTGAAGAAGAGGTAACGATTTTAGAAGAGAGTTCATCCTCTTCTGATGATGTGATAAAAAAGGTAAAGAAAAAGCTATCTGGGAAAAAGAAGAGCATGACGTTGACAGAGTTTTTTGCCCGCAAGGATGAAAGTTCTGCTCATGCGAAATTGAAGGTTTGTATCGTGCAAAAAGGTGATACTCTCGATGGAGTTGCCGAGCGTTATGATGTAACAGTTCCAAATCTCCTCCGCGTGAATAATCTTGAACTCAATCAAGACATTTATGAAGGGCAAGTATTATACATCCCTGCAACATTTGCAAAAAAATAATAGTTCAAAAAGAAGCTGAGCGGGTTTCTTTAACCAGCTCAGCTTCGTTTAGATACAGTTTTTCTTTTTTGAAAGAGAGATGAGTTTTCATGAATGACTCCAATCGATTAGAAGCCATCGCCCCAATTTTAAAGAATTATCTTGTCGAGCCCTACTTTGTTGAAGATATCGGTATTGTCCAAAAAGTATATTCAAATAAAGGAACCTTTGCCTTAAAAAAAATTGATCCAACAATAGGGACCGATTTCGTCCGTCATGTTCATCTTCTCTACCAAAAAGGGTTTAACCGGATTGTTCCGATTTACCCTACAATGGACGGCAGGTATGCAGTTTTATACGATAACAACCTTTACTATCTAATGCCATGGATGCCAAATGATCAAAAGGAAGATCGCGAGCACAAAAACCAACAGCTGTTCCGGGAATTAGCGAGGCTTCACACTCTTTCTGCCAAAGAAATTACGGTAAACAATGAAGAACGAACAGAGCATTATGAAAAGACAATTCAACAACTGGAAAAACAGCAGGAATTCCTTGATGGCTTCGCTGATGAATGTGAAAGAAAGACGTATATGTCCCCGTTCGAATTGTTATTTTGCCTGTATTACAATGAAATTAGCCAGGCGCTAAAGTTTTCGAAAACAAAATTTGAAGAATGGTATGAGAGCACGAAGGAAGCTGAGAAGGCGCGAATGGTGATCATTCACGGGAAATTATCATCCGAGCATTTTCTGTATGATGACAGGGGATACGGTTTTTTTATCAATTTTGAAAATGCCCGTTATGGTTCACCGATTCATGATCTCCTGCCCTATATTTCACGAGCCCTCGATACGAATCCGAAGCGAAATGACACGACTATTGAATGGATGTATCATTACTTTAAATACTTTCCGTTTAAAGAAGATGAGAAATTGTTGTTCTACAGTTATTTAGCTCTACCAATCCCCATCATCAAGACGACAGAAAAATATTATCGAAAGCAGAGCCCCAAAAATGAATTAAAATTTGTGAGACAGCTGCAGCACCGCTATTGGCATCTGAAAAATTCCGAGTATACCGTGATGAGAATGACGGAAATTGAAGCCCAGCAACGGCAGAAAAAAGAAGGAGCCCAGCAGCAGCTTGATTAACTGCAACAAGGGCTCCTTATATAATTTCAAAATAGATGGAAACGGCGATGGCGATAAAAAAGGATAATAATAATACATCAAAAACGGTTGGAAAAAAGATTGTTCGTAGGAATTGAAAAATAATAAATGGTACAATAAATTGTCCGCAAAATCTCCGAATCGTTCTAAACCAGGGTCGGTGTTTGTATTTTTGAAAATTCCCCCTCACCCGAAAAACCTCCTCATTCAACTTCGACATCTACCTATATATATTCTAAATATTTGTAAATTCCCCTTAAAACTTACATATAGTATAAAATAAAAGAAATTTGGTCATCATGATTGACGTCTAACCCTTTTTTTCGGTAGTATAACAATATAATTTAAAAAATAAGCAAAGACAGGGAAGAGTATGATGCTAAGCTTACTTAAAGAGAGGGAAATTATTAGCTGGAAAATTTCCTAAGAGGCACATCAGAAGGTCGCCCAAGAGCTTCTTCTGCGAACGGATCCAGTGATCCTAGTAATGGAAGACGGATGAAATCCGTTATCCTAGTTAAGAGCCAATCATTTTTGTTGATTGGAAAAAAGGTGGTACCGCGAAGCAAACTCCATTCGTCCTTTTATGACGATTGGGGTTTTTTGTTTTTCTGTGGAAAAGGGGCGGTGCGCCGCAAAAACGAAGCGCTTTATCTAATCGTAGAGTAAAAATATACATTATTCACTATGAATTAGATGTGGCTAAGCTTTGCTCACACCGCCTTTATTATGTTGGTGTACAGCTCATATTCAAATCTCTTTCCAAGATTAGGTTTTGAGCACAATAAAAGGAGGAATTTTAGATGGAAACAAAGGAAATAACGATGCCAACTAAATACGACCCGCAATCGATTGAAAAAGGTCGTTATGATTGGTGGTTACAAGGGAAGTTTTTTGAAGCAAAAGATGATGAGAGCAAGCAGCCGTATACAATCGTGATTCCACCGCCAAATGTTACTGGAAAACTTCATATAGGTCATGCTTGGGACACAACCCTGCAAGATATTATCACCCGGATGAAGCGAATGCAGGGCTTTGATGTTCTTTGGCTGCCAGGAATGGACCACGCCGGAATCGCTACCCAATCAAAGGTGGAAGGAAAACTGCGAAGTGAAGGTAAAAGCCGCTACGACCTTGGTAGGGAAAAATTCGTCGAGGAAACATGGAAGTGGAAGGAAGAATATGCCGCTCATATTCGCCAGCAATGGGCAAAACTAGGCTTAGGCTTAGATTATAGCCGTGAGCGTTTCACTCTTGATGAAGGCTTATCTGATGCGGTTCGTGAAGTATTTGTTACCCTTTATAAAAAAGGCCTCATTTACCGCGGGGAATACATTATTAACTGGGATCCGTCCACGAAAACTGCCTTATCTGATATCGAAGTTATTTATAAAGATATTCAAGGTGCGTTTTATCATATGAAATATCCATTGGCAGACGGCTCTGGACAGATTGAAATTGCGACAACTCGTCCAGAAACGATGCTTGGGGATACAGCTGTTGCGGTTCATCCGGAAGACGACCGTTACAAGCACTTAATTGGTAAAACTGTTATTCTGCCAATCGTTGGCCGTGAAATTCCGATTGTTGGCGATGATTATGTTGATATGGAATTCGGCTCTGGTGCGGTAAAAATTACCCCGGCCCATGACCCGAACGATTTTGAAGTCGGCAATCGTCACAATCTTCAACGCGTTCTTGTTATGAATGAAGACGGCTCAATGAATGAAAAGGCTGGCAAGTATCAAGGCCTTGACCGCTTCGAGTGTCGCAAGCAAATTGTTAAGGACCTACAAGAACTAGGCATTCTTTTCAAAATTGAAGACCATATGCATTCCGTGGGCCACTCTGAACGGAGCGGCGCGGTTGTGGAACCATACCTTTCAACACAATGGTTTGTTAAAATGCAGCCGCTCGCTGATGAAGCCATTGCCTTGCAGGATAAAGAAAATAAAGTAAATTTTGTTCCTGATCGGTTTGAAAAAACATACTTGCGCTGGATGGAAAATATCCGTGACTGGTGTATTTCAAGACAGCTTTGGTGGGGACATCGAATTCCTGCCTGGTACCACAAAGAAACAGGCGAGGTATACGTTGATCACGAGCCACCTGCTGACCTAGAAAATTGGGAACAGGACAAAGATGTTTTAGATACATGGTTTAGTTCCGCTCTTTGGCCGTTCTCCACAATGGGCTGGCCTGACACGGAAGCAGCTGATTATAAGCGTTACTTCCCTATAAGTACACTTGTTACGGGCTATGACATCATTTTCTTCTGGGTATCGAGAATGATTTTCCAAAGCCTTGAGTTTACAGGTGAGCGTCCATTTAAAGATGTTCTCATCCACGGCCTCGTTCGTGATGAGCAAGGACGGAAAATGAGTAAATCGCTTGGCAATGGTGTCGACCCAATGGATGTCATTGATAAATATGGTGCCGATGCCTTAAGGTACTTCCTATCGACAGGTAGTTCACCTGGCCAGGATTTACGCTATAGTACGGAAAAGGTTGAAGCTACCTGGAATTTTGCCAATAAAATTTGGAATGCCTCCCGGTTTGCGTTAATGAATATGGACGGCCTGACTTACGAGGATATTGATTTTAGCGGAGAAAAGTCAGTTGCCGATAAGTGGATTTTAACGCGTTTAAATGAAACGATTGAACAAGTGACGAAGCTTTCAGAGCGCTATGAATTTGGGGAAGTTGGCCGTGCGCTTTACAATTTTATCTGGGATGATTTCTGTGATTGGTATATTGAAATGGCGAAGCTGCCGCTTTATGGAGAAGACGAAGCAGCTAAGAAAACGACTCGTTCGATTCTAGCCTACGTGTTAGACCAAACGATGCGCTTACTTCATCCGTTCATGCCATTTATCACCGAGGAAATTTGGCAGAACCTCCCTCATAGTGGCGAATCGATTACCGAAGCAAAATGGCCGGAGGTTAGACATGAGCTTTCCGATGACGAAGCCGAACAAGAAATGAAGCTTCTCATGGAAATGATTCGGTCTGTACGAAACATTCGTGCCGAAGTAAACACGCCGATGAGCAAGAAAGTCAAAATGCTCGTTAAAGCAAAGGATGAAAAGGTTCTAAAGGCGATTGAGAACAACCGTAGCTATATTGAACGCTTCTGTAACCCGGAGGAACTGCAAATGGGTACAGACATTCAATCTCCTGAAAAAGCAATGACGGCTGTTATTTCAGGCTTGGAAATCATTCTTCCACTTGAAGACTTGATTAACATTGACGAAGAAATTGCTCGTCTTGAAAAAGAATGGGACCGATTAAATAAAGAAGTAGACAGAGTTAAGAAGAAATTAGGCAATGAAGGCTTTATGAAAAAAGCACCAGAAAGTGTTGTTGCTGAAGAACGTGGCAAGGAAAAGGATTATCTCGAAAAAAGAAGCATTGTCGAAGCACGGATTAACGAATTAAAAGGTTAAACAGTTAGGTGAGGCGAATCCGGCAAAGGATTCGTCTCGCCTATTAATTCGCGTTGAGAAAATAATCAAAATCCTGTCTGAAAGATGCAATTTTGCTGTAAATGCCAATTTATCTGCGGTTTTTAGTCATAAATCAGCGAATCCGCACAGTTTATCAGCGAATTTTTGATATTATCAGCGAATCTCTTTTATCAGCGAATCAAATAATAAATCTTTTTTTAGAAGAAAATATTAAAAAATCAAGTCAAAACAGATGGGGTGTAACGGATGTTTACTGCATATAAAGAAGCCCTTGACTGGATTCATGCAAGGTTAAGACTGGGAATTAAACCAGGTTTAAAACGGATGGAATGGATGATGGATAGGCTTGACCATCCGGAAGCAAAAATAAAAACGGTCCATATCGGCGGAACAAATGGAAAAGGTTCAACGGTTACTTTTCTCCGTTCGATACTCGAGTCCGCAGGATATACGGTCGGCACCTTTACCTCTCCTTATATTGAGCAATTTAACGAACGGATTAGTGTGAACGGGAAACCGATTACTGATGATGAACTTCTAAAGCTAGCCAATGTCATTCGTCCATTAGCGGATGAGTTAGAGGAAACAGAGCTTGGCGGCCCTACTGAATTCGAAGTTATTACTGCTATGGCCTTCTATTATTTTGCAAATAATAGCAAGGTGGACTTGGTAATTTTTGAGGTGGGGTTAGGTGGACGATTTGATTCCACTAATATTATTCATCCATTAACTTCTATCATTACAAACATTGGCCTTGATCACACGAATATCCTTGGGAATTCATATGAGGAAATTGCTTTTGAAAAAGCTGGAATCATTAAAGAAAACACGCCCGTTTTTACAGCTGTCAAACATCCTGGTGCCAGTAATGTGATTGAAGAACAGGCAGCGAAAAGAAAAGCGCCCTTTTATCGCTTAAACGAGGCGTTTTCGATTAGCTCACACGAGTCACTTGATACTGGTGAGATTTTTACTTTACATACTGTATCACAAACTATGGAAAAGCTTGAAATCAGTATGATTGGCCAGCATCAAACTGAGAATGCAGCACTTGCTGTCAGTGCAGCGCAATTTTTAAATCAAGAGAGCTTGTTCAACATTACGGACGAAGCAATCCAAGCAGGGTTAAAAAAGGCATATTGGCCGGGAAGATTTGAGATTCTCTCTGAAAATCCGCTCGTTATTATTGACGGGGCCCATAATGATGAAGGAATAACAGCCTTAGTCCATGAATTAGCTTCCCGATATTCTGACCGTTCTATCCAGATTGTGTTTGCTGCTTTAAAGGATAAAAAGCTCGACAAAATGATTGCTAACCTCGATAAAATCGCTGATCAAATTTCGTTTGTCAGCTTTGATTTTCCACGTGCTGCCGCAGCAGAAGATTTATTGAAAATCAGTCAATCATCGAACAAATTGGCTGTCGACAGCTGGGAATCCTATCTTTTAGAGGAGATTCAAAACCTGGATGCAAAAGAGATGTTAGTGATTACGGGTTCTCTCTATTTTATTTCGGAAGTCAAACCGCATTTATCCCGTATTATCAAGCAGGACGATCCCCACATCAGTGTAAAGAGAAACTAATAAAGTAAAGGTAATGGGAATCCAACTACCTGTTAACAACTAACCATCAGTGGCTGTGAAAGGCGCTCCACAGATGGTTAGTTGAACTTTATGTAAAAATTTGAAAAATAAGTCGATTTCTTTATGACAAGCCTTTTATTATTTGATAAAATAATTATATCTTGAATTAATAATAATTTATCGGAGAGGGGGAGGGTCAGATGGCTGTAAAACCGCAAGTCCAAAGAACTATTTTTCTGATTTTCTTTTTGATGGTTCCAGCAGGTTTATGGTTTACCTATCACTATAGTCCTCCACACTTCTCCGGCAATTGGATGAATATTTTTGCCTTTTTGCTGTTAACATTGGTTGTTGCGTCGATGCCAATTGTCATCAATGAGATGTTTATCTTTTTAATTCAATGGGTTGCATTAGCGACCTTTTTAAAATTTGGCTTATTTGTCGAAATTGTCTTTGCCCAGGCTGCGGTTATTAGTTTACTGATAAAACTAAGGGTCCTGAAAAATGGTCAATTATTTCGTCTGCCGCTAAATTTGATTATGTTTTTCATTGTTTCTTTCGTCAGCGGAATGGTCTATTACTTACTTGGCGGTCAGACTGGACCAAACTTAGCCCACGATAGGCATGCACTCTTGCTGGCTGTCCTATATGCTGTTTTAAGTTATGTGTTAAATCAAGTCATTATTTCTTTTAATTTATATTTTATTTATAAAAGTAAAGTGTCATATTTTGGTAAAGACTTCTTTGTCGAAACAATTACCACATTAATCACATTGCCAATTGGCCTAATTTTATACATTCTATATAATCAGGTAGGATTATTGGCCCTCTTGTTTGTAGGAATCCCGTTTGTTAGTTTATCAATCGTGTTTAATCTTTACTATTCTAGTCAAAAAATAAATGAATATTTGCAAAAGGCCGCAGAAATTGGTCATCAATTGGCCGAACGCCTCAATGTTAATGACGTGATTGACTTGTTTATTCAGAAGCTTAGTGAAATGCTGTCCGTTGATTATGCGTATATCTTTGAGGTTACAGGTGAAGAACTTAAATTAATTCGCCGGATTGAAAGCGGTACCGTAATGGCCAATGACATGAATCTGTCGAAAAATGAAGGAATCATAGGCATGGTTTGGGCGAAACGGAAGGCTTACCTATTCTCGGCTAAGATGGAATGGCGAGGAATTACAGACCGTTATATTCCTAGCGATGCCGAAAGTATTCTTTGTGTCCCTATTGTAAGCAGTAAAAAAGTAATTGGGGTATTATTATTAGCCTCAAAGAAGAAGCGGGCCTATGAAAAATTCCAGCATATGATTATCGATATCCTTTGCTCTTATTTTGCCGTTGCGATTGAAAATGCCAAGCATTATGAACGAACAAAAAGGCAAAGTGAACGCTGCGCGTTAACGAAATTATACAATTATCGCTATTTTGAGAATCTGCTTTCCGAGGAATTTGAAAAATTGACTAGTTTTCAACGCCAGATGCTTTCTTTGATCATCCTTGATATCGACCACTTTAAAGAAGTAAATGACACTTATGGTCATCAAAGCGGAAATGAAATCCTTTGTGAGCTTGCAACCAGAATTAGTAAACTGGTTGGAAATCACGGAACGGTTGCTCGGTATGGTGGCGAGGAATTCGTGGTTCTATTACCAGATGCAACAAAACAGGAAGCTTATCAAATGGCCGAGCACATAAGACAGGCGATCGCGAACTGGCCATTTATTCTTAGTCAGTCTATAGATCAAAAGCAGCAGCAGGTTAAAATTACTGCTTCAATTGGAGTAGCAACAGCACCTGAGGACGCAGAAGATTCACTGGCCTTGATTCGTCATGCAGACCGGGCACTTTATGTTGGAGCGAAACGGGCTGGACGGAATCGGGTGGCAGAGTATTCGTCTTGTTAAAAAAGGTGTGCTCGTAGTTGGATGAAACAACTCCGAGCACACCTCTTTTTAAAAGATAAGAGTATAAAATTTTCGACTTTGAGAATTGTCCAGCTCCAGCGCCCAGCGGCTAGTGTACTTCGCCCTTTTCCCTACGATAAGTCAACATCGGATCGCTATCGCTCTCCGTGTTTCCTTTATCTCAGTCAAAGGGCTCCAGTCCATACGCCGCGCAAAGGAAGCTTGCGCTTTTCTTATGTGATTTAATTAATAATCAACATTGCTAATAACAGTATTAATATTATCTCCCCAGTTAATTTGGAAATCGGGTGGGACATAGGTTCCACACTCTGACTTAAAGGTGGCATCAGTGACTCTATAAGGAGATGTTGTACTACCGTTTACTTTCCCATATACGATTAATTTACCTGGGGGATTACTACTGGAAACACTTATGCTCCCAGCCGTTAAATCTCCACGCACACACATTTTAGATGAGGAAGAAATATCCAATAAATTCACTTTTGCATTTTCTCCGACATAGATAAAAGAATCATTAGAAATATTCAAATGTTGAGCTACGGACAATGTTTTCCGAACTAAAACTTTTGAAGTTGTATCAACTTTTAAATTTTGTCCAAAGGTCGCATTATCATTCGTTTCTATCGTCAAATTTGTTTGGTTATTCATATTTTTACCAATGGTAATAGGACCATCAGCATGAATTTTGACAACAGTCGTATTGTTTTCATTTCCTTGTCCATTTAGTGTTAAGGAACCTGTTGTGTAAATTGTTTGGTTATTGCTTAATAAGTTATTTCCCTCAAAATCTCCCGGTCCGTCAATATAAACTGGCTTACAACTTAACGTCTTACAAGGCACTTGTGGTTTTAATATATTATTGTAAGTGGGTAGTACGTAGTTGTTTTCTGGTCCACTTGTTGGCAGATTCATTATTGAATCTAAGTCAATATACATTTTCGTTAAAAGTGTAGTATCTTTTCCATCTTCGGTGCCAATGATATGAAAACTGATATTTACTTTATTTGAATTCACATCAGGATCAGCAACTGCAACAAAGTCCCTTAGTACAAATGAAGCATTTGGATGACCGTCTATTTGAATTCGTGCAGGGGTGCTGCCAACTGGTATTTCTTTTTGAAGCTCTCCCGCCATTAAACGTGCTGCTTCTTTTTTAAAGTTAGTTTGGGGTGAGTTGTTTTTCATTATCACACTTACTTTATCGTTGACCAATTGTTGTTTAGATTCAAAGAGTCGTTGTATCTCAACCTGATAATAGGAAATCCCCATTTCCGCTGATGAGACGGCTCGAGCTTTCTTCTCTACTACTTGATTTTGTTTAGTGCTGGAAAGAGCTTGTCCCATGAAGGCTAGGGATATAATCATAAAAACAGTTACAATGAGCAACACAGTTACAAGTGCATATCCTTGTTCATTCTTTACCCATTTCATTGATAATCAACACCCTTCACTCGATAGAGGAACGTATTTATTATTATTTTATTATTGGGATCGTTCTTGTCACTGGTCGTTAACTTTAACCGAACATCATTTCCTACTTTGTTAGGAAAAACTGGATTGGAAATAGCATTTTTTATTTCAAACTTAAAACACATATTAGGATGGTTGAATATTTCTGTTCTTGTTGAATTATCCTTATTTGTAATCGTAACGGTAATCTCGCAATTTGAGTTCGTATTTATAATGTTATACGCTTTCGCTGATTGGTGAATCTTTAATAAATTGGTTATTAATAGGTTCGTTTGTTGTTGCATCTGGTTTTTGGAAATGGCTTTTTGAGAAAATTTATAGCCTTGGAAAAAAACACTCCAAATAATTACACTTACAATTGAAAGAATTGTCAATGTGGCTAATACCTCGACTAAAGTTAAACCACGCTCATCTTGATTCACTATCATCCTCTCCTATCTTGTAACATATCCATATGTTTCAGCTATAATATTTCCTCTCTTATTTATCAGCTGAACGACAATTTGATGAACGTGTGACACCTTTGAACTTTTAATAGGGGATTTTTTTATTTTTATCCGTACATCATAATGATCCTTTGTTGTTCCAAAATAGTAATAGTCAGGATATTTATCATAAGCAAAATGGGTATAGTTGACTTTTTCGTTTACAAACTCAGGGGTAAAACCCGTTATATGATCTGGTTTTTCAATAAATGTTTTAACCTCATTAGATTCTTGCCAGTTAACAAGGATTTCTTTAGCCATATTAATCGCTTGTGCCTTATCTTCATTTTGCTTATTCACAAAACCCATTTGCGGAAACATACTCATTATGGATAATAAAATCATTGATAAAATAACGATTGATAAAAGAACCTCGATTAAGGTTAAACCCTTTTCATTTTTCAATAATTCCATGAAATCAATTCCCTTCAGGAGAGAAAATATTCTTTTTCTAGTTTAATAGTTTCAGTTTAATCGATAAAATAGACAATAATTAGCAAAAGTCAGTAAAAATTACCTATAAAAGTTTTTCAACTTCTTTAAAACTAGTTAAAAGTATTATACAATATTTAGTAGGGGAAATTTGTATAATATTAGAAAAAAACGCCAAAATATTGAATTATTTGAAAGAAAATGTAGTTTAATAGTAAAAAAAGACTAAAAAAGGGTAGTGAATGAATGCAAACGATTATATGGGCCATAAGTTCTATGGTTGTACTAATGATAATAATATCCCTTTTACCATTGGGATACACCTTAAAGGGAAAGTTTTTGGTCGTTTTAGTTAGTTTTATTTTGTCACTTGGTGGACTGGTAGCGGTTTCAACCTTTCCATTATGGCAGACTGCATTAGTACTTATTTCACTGATCTTTTTTGTAGCATATTTTATGAATAATCGTTTAGGAAGTTTATTAGTTAATGAAAATCCTGTTTTTGAGGAATGGTTAGATGAAGAAATGGTTAGCCCTAAAACTGTTAACGGAATAGAAAGTCTAATAGAGAATAATTTGGTTGAAATTGACGAAGAATTTGCGGTAGCTGATACCACTTCTATTAATTTAGAAAATGATACAGTGACTGAGTTGAGTCAATCTTCCATAATGTCTGATATGGAAGATTTGCTACTGGTTGAATTTGAAGAAAAAAATGATGCTGGTGAAGAAGGAATTCTCGAAGGAATCCGCGATTTTTCACACAAAGTTATTGAAGAGACTTTACCAGACAAAATCGATGGTGACGATGAAAATCCTTTGGATGACTCTTTATTTGATTTTCTCCGTGCGGCTAAAGAAGTAGCTGTAGACTCGGATGATACGATTAAAGAAATGGAAGCAGAGAAGAAGATAAGCTTGCACATGGAATGAACATATGCTTAAGAATGGGTTGGATGGGAGGTAGGAAATGTGAGTAAAAATCAGCAGCTGTTAAAGTTGTTTGTTGTACTGTTATTCAGTACGGCATTTATATTTAGCTTCTCCCATTTTGGTGCTAAAGCATTAGAAAAGATAACAAATGAAGATGGGAAATTTTCTAAAGGAACGACAATTGGGTCATTAGATGTCTCAGGAAAAACAGAGGAGGAAGCAATAAATCTATTAGAGGAAAAATACGATGACTGGCTTAAAGGTACTTCTATGGAACTAAAATATGGTGAAAAATTGGCTCCATTTGATTTAAACCAATTCCATTTGGATGCTAAACAAACGGTCAATTCATTAAAAGATGGACAAAAAAACATAACTTTCATTACGATTGATAAATTACAGGTAGAAGAACAAGTAAAGATTCATTTCCCACAGATAAACAGTAGTGATCTTGATCTAGTGAAGCTAATGAATCATTTAAATGAAACGGCTGCGCTTTTCGAAACCAGTGAGCATACATTTAACCTTTATAATGATTACCTGCTTGCAGACCATATTAAAAAGGATGCCAATTTAAATGTTGCAGTCATTGTACTCAAAGAAGTTCCCGAGGATTTGCAAACCGTCATAGAGAAAAACCCTGTCATTGAAATCCCTGAAGGAGCGACTTTTTCATTGTTGGAGTTTGCTAAGAAACATAGGATGGAGGAATCATCTTCATTAAATGTATTAGCAACTGGAATTTATCAAGCAATCTTATCTTCAAATTTTTCGATTGTGGAGAGAAATATCAGTACCTCTCTTCCAAATTATGCGAATGTAGGTTATGAAGCGAAAGTTAATCAAAGTAATAATTCAGATTTAGTAATCGGCAATCCAAATAAGGTTAACTATATTCTGGAATTAAAATTAGAGAACAGCCATTTGAAGGTTACCTTAAAGGGTGAAAAGTTTTTATATGATTATAAAATAAGCATAAAAGATGAGCAAAAGTTAATTCCTAAGACAATCGTTCAATATAGCCCAATGCTCTTGCCGGGTAAAACCAAGTTACTGACCAAAGGGGGAGAAGGGCAAATTGCCAAGGTATACAGGGAAATATATCAAGAGGGCCAATTCGTTAAGAGTGAATTGATTTCCGAGGATTATTATCCACCAGTATATCAGGTTGAAGCTCATGCACTTACAGGCAGTAATCAAGGAGTGACCCAGAATTCAGGTACTACCGGGCCTGTAAACAGTAACCAAACTACTGATATTTCCAACACAAACAATAATCAAACGCAGCCAACTCCGGAAACAGATCAACGAGGTGCAAAAGACAGTGACATATGGGGAAAACCAAATGAACAACCAAAATAAAAGCAGGGATAAACTATGAGGAAGTCACGAAAAAAACTTGGTACTATGTTAATGGAAGAAGGATTAATTACACCTCAGCAGCTTCAATCTACACTAGATGAAAAAGGATCAAGTCAAAAGCTTGGTGAGGCCTTGCTTCAAAGGGGATACATAACAGACCAACAGCTAGCAGAAGTTCTTGAATACCAACTTGGTATACCACATATTAGTCTTTTCCATTATCCATTTGACACGAATCTTTTTTCGCTTATCTCAAAGGAGACAGCAAGAAGGAACTTAATCATTCCTCTAAAAAGAGAGGGGAATAAACTCTTTGTTGCAATGGTTAATCCTATGGATTTCATCGTAATTGACGATCTACGCTTATCCACTGGATTCCAGATTGAACCAATGATTGCTACAAAAGACGATATACTTAGGACGATTAATAAATTCTACAATGTTGATGAAGGTTTAGAGGAGCTTTTCGATGAGCTGCCGTTAAATGAGCGGGGGCGGGAAGAGGATGTCACCGATCAGAATTCTCCCATTGTTCGCCTTGTTAATCTGATTATGTCGAATGCCGTTATCCAAAAGGCGAGTGATATCCATATTGATCCCCAGGAGACTAAGATGGTCGTTCGCTATCGAGTAGATGGTGTCTTGCGGGTTGAACGGGTTTTACCACGACATATGCAAAGCGTATTAACCGCTAGAATAAAAATCATCGCTAATCTAGATATTACCGAACACCGGGTACCACAAGATGGACGGATTAAATTAAATCTTGATTATCACCCGGTTGATCTCCGTGTTTCTACACTGCCAACTGTATACGGTGAGAAAATTGTCATGCGACTTCTAGATATGGGAGCTGCCTTAAATGATTTAAACAAAATTGGCTTCAATACACTCAATTTCAAGCGGTTTAGCGAATTAATTGAACAGCCGACAGGTATTGTCCTTATCACAGGACCTACAGGTTCGGGTAAATCCTCGACCCTTTACGCAGCACTTAATAAACTAAACAGTGAACAGGTTAATATCATCACAATCGAAGATCCCGTCGAATATCAGTTGGAAGGAATAAACCAAATTCAAGTAAACTCAAATGTCGGCATGACCTTTGCAGCCGGTCTTCGTTCCATCCTCCGCCAAGATCCAAACATTATCATGGTTGGAGAAATTCGTGATAAAGAAACAGCTGAGATTGCGATTCGAGCCTCTTTGACAGGGCATTTAGTGTTGAGTACCCTACACACTAATGATTCATTAGGTACTGTTACAAGACTAATTGATATGGGGGTTGAGCCTTTTTTGCTTGCTTCTTCACTAAGTGGGATTGTTGCGCAGAGATTAGTTCGTAAAGTATGTCGTGATTGTCTTGAGGTACAAGAACCGTCCAAACGGGAAATGGAGATTTTTGCAAGACGTGGTATGAAGATTGATAAAATATCACGAGGTAAAGGCTGCTCCTCTTGTAATATGACGGGCTATAAAGGAAGGATTGCCCTTCATGAAGTGCTGGTTATTAATGATGATATGCGAAGAGTAATTATGAATGATGATTCTTTTCAAAAGCTAAAAGATCATGCCATTAATAATAAAACGATCTTTTTGATTGATGATGGTTTATTAAAAGTAAAACAAGGATTAACAACAACAGAAGAAGTTTTACGTGTAGCGATTCTGGAGTAGGAGTGCGTGCGAAATATGAAAGAAAAAATAGACAATATTCTGCGGGCGGCGCTTGAATTTAAGGCATCAGATATCCATTTAACAGTAGGGGTGCCTCCGGTATTCCGAATAAACGGTGAAATTAAACGGTATGGAAAAGATATGTTGCTGCCAGCAGATACCGAAGAAATAGCGAAACAGATTGTTCCCGAAAATTTGTGGGATTCATTTAAGGATAAAGGGGATCTCGATTTCTCTTTTGGACTTCCTGGTGTATCACGCTTTCGTGTTAATGCCTACCATCAACGGAAAAGTGTCTCTTTGGCCCTTAGGGTAGTAGCCTCAAAAACCCCTACATTAGAAGATTTAGATTTACCAGAAATCATCGCCAAACTTGTTGAAAAACCCCAGGGACTCATACTTGTCACCGGACCGACAGGCAGCGGGAAATCAACGACACTTGCTTCGATGATTGATTATATGAACAGAACGATGCGCAAGCATATTATTACCCTTGAAGACCCTATAGAATATCTCCATAAACACGGAAATTCAATTATCGACCAACGTGAGGTCGGTTTTGATACAAAATCGTATGCGAATGGCTTAAAGGGTGCACTTCGCCAAGACCCAGACGTCATTCTTGTCGGTGAGATGCGTGACTTAGAAACGATTGGTATTGCCATCACAGCTGCGGAAACAGGTCATCTTGTGTTAGGAACGCTTCATACATCAAGTGCCCCGGCAACCATCAACCGGATTATCGACGTATTTCCAGCAACACAGCAGCCCCAAATTCGTGTACAGCTAGCTTCTGTTTTGGTTGGAGTTATCTCACAGCGTTTGTTTCCGACGGCTGATAAAAAAGGCAGGAAAGCAGCGACGGAAGTTTTGGTTAATAATCCTGCGATTGCCAATCTAATTAGAAATGAAAAAATTCACCAAATCCCAAGTACCATGCAAACATCCCGAGCCCAGGGGATGCACACGTTAGAAATGAGTATTAGAGATTTACTTGATCGGGGTGTTATTCAAAAAGAATCGGCAGCGCAATATTTACAAGAGAAGATAATGCAGAATGGCTAGATTTAAATATTCTGGACGTGATCGTCGCGGAAAACGAGAGGGCACCGTTAATGCTGATTCCAGACGTGAAGCAATGGTCAAGCTAAAGGACGAAGGTATCAGGGTCATTGAAATGAATGAAGTTCCTGAAACACTTTTAACGATGGATCTCTCGCTAGGGAATCCTGTTAAGCTGCAGCATTTTGTTATTTACTTAAGACAATTTGCCACCCTCCTAAAAGCAGGTGTAACAGTTGTCGAGGCAACAGCAATTCTTGCTATTCAAACTGATAGTAAAGGATTAAAGAAGGCGTTACTGGATACTGAACAGGAGCTTCGTGAAGGGAACCCATTTTCAGAGGCTGTCTCAAAGCATAAGAAAATTTTTTCCCCGATGTTTATCAACATGGTAAAAGCAGGAGAAGTCAGCGGGAACATGGATGAAACACTGGAAAGCCTGGCAAATGATTTTGAAAAACAACACTACACAAAACAAAAGATTGTTTCTGCACTAACATATCCACTTGTCATTGGAATTCTAGCTGTATGCGCTGTTATCTTTTTACTTGTATCAGTTGTACCAACGTTCGTTAAGATGTTTGCAGATATGGGTGCAGAACTGCCGGCAATAACAAAATTTGTCTTGGCATCAAGTGAATTTATGCAATCGTTTTGGTGGTTAATAGTTCTTGTTATTATCTTAATTGTTTTATTGTTTATGTATATTAAAAAAAATAAACAAACAAAATACTATTTGGATTATGCACTTTTAAAAATGCCGATATTTGGTAAAGTGATGCAAAAAGTGGCACTAGCTCGGATGACGAGAACACTTAGCACGTTATTTTCAAGTTCTGTTCCGATTCTTCAGGCAATGTCGATTGTTGAAAAAGTCGTCGAAAACGAAGTGATATCAAAGGTAATTCGCGAATCTCGTGATTCTCTTGAAAAAGGAAGGTCTATGACGGAGCCAATGGCAAATCACTGGGCCTTCCCACCACTTGTTACACAGATGATTTCGATTGGTGAGGGGACAGGAGCGTTAGATGAGATGTTATCGAAAATTGCGGAATTCTACGAGAAAGAAGTAGAACAAGTAACAGATAGGCTTAAATCCTTAATTGAACCGATTATGATAGTCCTATTGGCAGGGGTGGTAGGTGTCATAGTCCTGTCAATTATGATGCCAATGTTCTCAATGTTCGACAAAATGAGCTAAAATTGTATAAATATAAAAATTGAGACAAAATTTGCTAAAATTCTCTTTCTATTAGATGACAATTATTGTATACTCATAGAGAAATAGTACTAGGTTTAAAGAACCAGGAGGAGATGTTGAAATGGTAGAAAGTTTACGTTTAAAGCTTAAAGAACAAAAAGGTTTTACGTTGATTGAATTGCTTGCAGTTATTGTTATCTTAGGGATCATTGCGGCGATTGCGATTCCTGCGATTGGGAATGTAATTGGTAAAACAGACAATAAAGCAAAGGTACAGGATGCTTTACTAATCATTGATGCAGCAAAGCTCTACGTTGCTGATAATCAAGTTACTAGCAGTGCTGCACCTGGGACAGAAACAGTTTTAACTTTAAAGGGTACTAATAGTTTAGATTCTTATCTTGATCGTGTTAAAGACGAGGGATTTGAAGTTACTGTTACTGCCGTACTCAAAGATGATAATACAGTAAAATACTCTTATAAAATAGGCAAACATGATGCTGTAACAGTACTTGGTCAAGATAAGGCAACTAAAACTGTTTCGGAAAAAGATTTATCAGCATATAAAAAATAAAAATGGTATATCTTTTAATATTCATATATGGGTTACTTCTTGGTTCTTTCTTTAACGTAGTCGGCCTTCGAGTCCCATTAAAAAAATCAATCGTCGCCCCACGGTCAGCATGTCCGACATGCGGGCATCAGTTGACACCATTTGAACTCATCCCTGTGTTTTCATACATAATTCAAGGGGGAAAATGCCGCGGCTGTCAGTCGCGGATTTCTCCTATTTATCCAATTATGGAATTGCTTACTGGAATACTTTTTGCAACTGCACCTTTAGTTATTGGATGGTCAGGAGAATTAGTAGTTGCCTTATCACTAATATCGATGCTTATCATTATCGTTGTTTCCGATATTAACTATATGATCATCCCTGATAAAATTCTAATCTGGTTTGCAGGGATTTTTTTATTGGAACGAATTCTTTGGCCATTAACCCCCTGGTGGGACAGTCTTTCAGGGGCAGTAACAGGTTTCATCCTCCTCCTTATTATCGCGCTTGTGAGCAAAGGCGGAATGGGTTTTGGAGATGTAAAACTGTATGCATTGCTTGGCTTTGTTTTAGGGTTTAAACTTGTTTTATTATCCTTCTTTTTTTCGACATTTTTCGGTGCTGTTATTGGTGGACTTGCCCTTATTTTTAAAATTGTAAAAAGGCGTCAGCCCATCCCATTTGGCCCATTTATTGCTGCGGGTACATTGACCGCCTATTATTGGGGAACGGAAGTCATCGACTATTATCTACGTTTTCTTAATCATGGATTATAACTAAGGGGTTTTTTTTATATGGCTTTTTCCCTATTTACACCTAAAAACCGCATCATCAACCTGGTATTAAATGATCATTCCATTCGTTTTGTGGAATTGAAGCAATCGGATCCTCCCTCTGCTCAAAAGTGGAGAGAACGTTTTCTCCCTCCAGGTATTATTAAAGATGGAAAGATTGTGGATATAGTATCCTTAACGAGTAATTTGGAGGAGTGTATCGATGAATGGAAGATTCAGCGACGCTCCATCCGTTTCCTTGTCCCAGATCCACTAGTAATCATTAGAAAAGTTTCGATTCCAGCTGAAATCCAGGATGATGAAATAAAAGGGTATTTATATTTAGAGCTTGGTTCAAGTATCCATTTACCTTTTGAAGAACCGGTGTTTGACTTTTATCCACTTTCGGATAATGGGAAAACAAAGGACCTTCTTCTATTTGCCGCGCCAGAACAACAAGTAATGGAGTATGCTGATTTATTTTCGAGTTTAAAGCTAAACCCAGTTGCAGCGGATATTTCACCGCTTGCCTTATACCGTTTATACCACCAACTTGGGCATACTGGTCAAAATGAAATCCTTTTTACAGTCCAGTTTGATTTGACAAATGTCAATTTGTGTATCTTTGAAGGGAGTGCACCAGTTGTAATGCGCCCACTTGCTTTACCATTTGATAGCGACAAGTGGGAGATCAAACGGGACAGCTTAGGCTGTATGGACTGTAAATATACTGGCGATGCTGATGAGTTAGTCGTACAATTTGAAGATGTTTTTAGAGAAATTAATAAACTTTTAGATTTTTACCGATATACGTTAAACAATGAAAAACATGATGCGACAAAATTCCTCTTAAGTGGCGATCATCCAATGCTTCAAGCTATTGTTGATGAAATGAAAGAAAGATTTGAAGTGCCAGTTGTGCAACTTTCATTTGGTGCTGAATCGAACGGAAAAACAGGAAGCGTACCGGCTAATCTATTACTTTCTTTAGGTCTTGCTTTAAAAGAGGTGCACTGATGCTAGTCGATATTAACCTGCTTCCTCAGAAAGAACCGAAAAAATATGGTTTTATTATTACTATATCTAGTTTACTTGCATTATTTGTACTAATTGGTAGTTTTTATTATTGGCAAACCCATTCCACAAAAGGCGAGTTGACATCATTAGATAGACAAATTGCGATGACGAAGAAAATTGCTGAAAAAGAAGAGCAAAATAGCAAAGCAGTTGAATCTTCTAGCTCTACCAGCAAGTTAAAGAGTGCGATTGAATGGGCAGATGATTATTCAATCCAAACAATTCCCGTAATGCGTCATTTAACATCTTTATTGCCGGCACGTGGGTTTATTCAATCTTTTGGCTATGCAGAGTCAGGTATTGTTTCCCTCACCGTTCAATTTGATAGTACCAGAGAGGCTGCTTACTTTTTAGATAGCCTTAACCAATCAAAATGGATTAAGGAAGCGACTCTAAGTTCGTTATCAGCCATACAATCTGAAACGGAAACTAATGCTGCTGATAATACAGCAGCTTCAAATAGCCAAACAAATACTGCAAGTACTACAAATCAAACGACAACAGACTCACCCGCAACGGTTAATAGTCAAAGCAACCAGGCAACTGGTACAACATCAAACCTGAATGGTACGAATAACAACACTAGTACCACAGCAAATGCTAATACGGTAAACAATAACCAGGCAGCAGCTTCGACAAGTACTGTGAGTAAACCAACAAATAACTATCTCCCTCGTTACACAGGGCAATTTGAAATTAAGTTTAAAAAAGAAGCTATTAAGAATAGCCTAAAAAAGAGTAAGAAGGATGGGAAAGGAGTGACTGGTTCATGAAGCTTCGTTTCTCAAAAAGAGACAAACTTATTATTGGAGTCGGTGCTCTTTTGTTAGTATTACTCATCGTCTATGCTCAATTCTTTTCCCTCACACCATTGAAATCAGACTTGTGGCTGAGGCAACAATCCTTAAAAGCAGAACAAAAACTGTTAGCTATTGTCAGTCGGAAAAAAGTAACTTCTACAAATAGCATTTCCGAAGACACAAAAGAATTACAGAAAAAAGTTCCGGTACGGCCACTTCAAGACCAGTTCATACTAGATTTAGAAAAAGCAGAAACTGTTTCTAATAGTAAATTAATATCGATAAGCTTTGCAATGGATTCCGAAGGTAGTACCCCTGAAAATCAAGCTAATACGGAAAATAAAAATGGTCAACAAAACAGTACCACTACGATTCAAAATGATGAAAAACAAGCTACTTCGGATAAAAAGACTGCACCTGGTGCCCCAGCTGGAATGAAAAAGCTTACAGCCCAATTAAGTGTCGAGTCTTCAAGCTATGAGAATTTTGAAAAGTTTATTGAAACGCTTGAATCTTTAAAGCGAATTGTTGTTGTTGAGGCAATTAATTATACCGGAGGGAAAGAAATTACCAGTCTTGATCAAAAGAACGAACCTTTAAGCTATACACTTACTATTTCTGCCTTTTATATGCCAGAGTTAGCTGATCTGCAAACGGAGCTGCCAAAAATTGATGCACCTGCACCAGCTGGTAAAGCAAATCCGTTATCACAGTTTCCGTCCACGACAAAAACAGAGCCTTAATTTTCAACATCTCGAACAAACAAATAATTTGGCGAAAGTCTACGATAACAAGACGACAAAAGTCTTGTTATTTTTTTTTGCCACTATGATAGGATGAAACCAATTACGCTTCGATTGAGAGAGGAGTACGATTAGTGGACAAGCCTAATAAAGGCCATACAATTAAGATTAAATTAAATGGAGAAAACAAAATATCTCAGGAAGAACCGCCAAAGAAGGAGTTAGAAGCTAGAATTAAACCAGTTTCCAAAGTAATAAAAATGAATAGGAATGTACCGGAAGCGGATGGATTCTTGGAGACAGCCGTTGCCCAGGAATCTATCGATGAAAGTTTTGAGTGGATTATTCCGGAATCCTCCGAAAATGACATAGAAGAATTCAAAGTTGTTAGCCATGAAAAGATGAAAAAAAATGAACCAAAAAAAATGACATCTCTTTCAACTAATTTTATAAAAAAGAATCATCAACCAGTTGGTTCCATTTTAATTTCGGCAACATTCGCTATCCTTATTGGTCTAACGATTGGTGTTATTATGCTGAAGTTGGTGATAACAGAGTCAGGTGAAAAGGCAGCAACTGAACCAAAGGTGGTTGAAGAAAAAGGCAAAGAGACTACTGCTGCAGCCAGTAAGACAGCCACAGCAACGATCAAACAATTTACTACCTTTGTGATCCAAGGCGGCTACTATACAACAAAAGATGGTGCTAAGGAAGTTTCTAATCAGCTAGCTGCTAAAGGGATTCCTTCCCAATTAATTGAAATGAATGGCAAGTATTATATCTTTCTTGGTGTAGCAGATTCGATTGAAATGGCAAAATCACTAGCTAGCCAAAATAAAGAAAGTGGGGTTGAGGGTGCATTTGCCAAGCCCCTATTACTAGAGGAAAAGAAAATTTCTGATATCACCAAACAAGAAAAGAGCTTTCTTGAAGCGGTACAAGACATTTATCAGACACTTTCTGTTGCTACCACGGATGCTCTTCTCACCAAGGGAATCTCTGAAGAATCCAGCAAAGCGTTAGTTTCCTTTGAGGAACAATTGAAGAAAAGTACAATTAAAACTGAGAAAGTTAAGGCGCTGCAGACAGAATTAACTAGTGTGGATGAAAAAGTAAAGGTTTTCCAAAAATTGAAAGACACAAAGAGTCTTTCTGAAGCCCAACAACATTTATTAAACTTCCTGTCCTTTTATTATTCGTTGTAAACAATATCGACACCCTTCGATATTTTCCGGGAAATGAATCGCAGCATTTAGCCTGTTCAAATAGGGCAGGCTTTTTTCCTGTGGAAAAGGGGCGGAGCGCCGCAAAAATGAATCACTTTAACCAGTTAAAGTGAAATACCCATTTCACTAGACGAAAGATGTGAAGTCTAGCTCTGCTCTCACCGCCTTTATTAGGTGACTACGGCTTGTTTTCTAATTTATTATCCATGATAGGGTTTGGAGTTGAGGCTCATGATAGTTTTATTTACAAAATAAGATAAATTCCGCATAGATTTACAAATTTCATCAAACTTTAATTATATAAAAATTGTTTGCTTCTACAATTTCTGATAGGATTAACTTGTATCTCCCAATACGAAAGTAAAAGGTAAGGTGATTGAATGCAGAACCTCATATTAGCCTCTTCTTCTCCACGGCGCAAAGAACTTCTAGAAAATCTCCACTTAACATTCGCGATTTCAAGCAGTGATGTTGATGAAAGCTTTGATCCAACCCTCTCCCCAGAGGAAGTAGTGATGGAGTTAGCCGACCGTAAAGCACAGGCAGTTTTTAAAGAAAACAGTCAAGCATTTGTGATTGGCTCAGACACGATTGTGGTTGCGAATAACCGAATCTTAGGAAAGCCAGCTGATGAGGCAGAAGCCATAAGTATGTTAACAACTCTTTCAGGTAAGCAACATGATGTGTTTACTGGTGTTTCGATTGTGTCTCCAACTAATTCAACTAAGTTTTATGAAAAAACTGAAGTTTGGTTTTGGGAGTTAACGGACGAGGAGATACGTGCATATGTGAAAAGTGGTGAACCGCTTGATAAAGCAGGTGCATATGGGATTCAACAGCTTGGAAGCATGCTTGTCAAAAAAATAAATGGAGACTATTTTGCGGTTGTCGGTCTGCCTGTTGCAAGGACTGTACGGGAATTGAAACGGCTAGGCTACCAGTTGCCGTATTAACATTTTTAAAAGTTCATTATCTCCCGGTAAACAGGGAGGAAAAAAAGTGTCCACAAATACATTGATGATCCGTGATTTTCCACAAGACGAAAGGCCCCGGGAGCGGTTTATTCAACATGGACCGCAAAGCTTATCGAATCATGAATTGATTGCCATT
Organism: Neobacillus sp.; assembly: GCF_031988165.1. Classification (NCBI taxonomy): domain Bacteria; kingdom Bacillati; phylum Bacillota; class Bacilli; order Caryophanales; family Bacillaceae; genus Neobacillus; species Neobacillus sp. The sequence goes on along the minus strand of NZ_DALZYO010000011.1, from coordinate 18,850 downwards.
CTGCTTCGAACCGGAACAAAAGAAGAATCGGTCCTGCAATTATCGAATCGTCTGCTGACCCATTTTGAAGGATTAAGGCAGTTAAAATCCGCATCATTGGAAGAAATAACTGAAATAAAAGGAATTGGTTCGGCAAAGGCAATACAAATTCTCGCTGCCGTCGAAATTGGCAGGAGGATTGCTAATCTTAACTTTAATGATCGCTATGTCATCCGTTCCCCTGAAGACGGAGCTAAGTATCTCATGAACGATATGCGCTTTTTGTCACAAGAGCATTTTGTCTGCCTTTATTTAAACACAAAGAACCAGATCATTCATAAACAAACTGTTTTCATCGGCAGCCTAAATGCCTCGATTGTCCACCCAAGGGAGGTGTTCCGCGAAGCATTAAAGCGCTCTGCTGCCTCCGTGATCGCGGCACATAATCATCCCAGTGGCGATCCCGCACCGAGTCGCGAAGACATCGAGGTCACCAAACGGCTGGTCGAATGTGGGAAAATAATTGGTATTGACTTGCTGGACCACCTTATTATCGGTGAAAATAAGTTTGTCAGTTTGAAGGAAAAAGGGTATTTATAACACTATGATTTTATTTGACGGTACGATATAATATTGGTTATGATTTTTAGGATCATTTAGGTTTTTAGCTATATAAATAAAATAAAAATAGACATGATATAAAAGGTGATTACCTGCCTAATGGAGTTTTTGCATTTCGTATCAGAATGAAAGGGAGATACAACACTATGTTTGGAATTAGAGCAAGAGATCTTGGAATTGACTTAGGGACAGCTAATACCCTTGTCTATGTAAAAGGAAAAGGAATTGTTTTACGAGAGCCATCTGTTGTGGCGATGCAGACAGATACGAAAAGTATCGTCGCGGTTGGAAATGACGCGAAAAATATGATAGGACGGACACCGGGAAATGTCGTGGCAATGCGGCCGATGAAGGATGGCGTTATCGCTGACTTTGAAATAACAGCTTCGATGATGAAGCACCATATTCGTCAGGCACAGAAAAGTAATAACCCTTTCTCCGGGAAGCCATATGTTATGGTTTGTGTACCTTCAGGCATAACTGCGGTAGAGGAAAGAGCGGTTATTGATGCCACCAGACAAGCAGGGGCAAAGGATGCCTATACGATTGAAGAGCCATTTGCTGCAGCCATTGGTGCTAACCTTCCTGTATGGGAGCCAACCGGCAGTATGGTCGTTGATGTTGGCGGCGGTACGACCGAAGTGGCCATCATCTCCTTAGGAGGAATTGTAACAAGCCAATCGATTCGCGTTGCCGGCGATGAAATGGACGATTCGGTCATATCTTATATACGTAAAAATTATAATTTGATGATCGGGGAGCGAACAGCAGAAACCATCAAAATGGAAATCGGGTCTGCAGGTACTCCAGATGGCATCGACAATATGGAGATTCGCGGCCGTGATTTATTAACAGGTCTGCCAAAAACGATTGAAATAACGGCAAAAGAGATTGCTGTGGCCTTAAATGACACGGTTTATGCGATTGTTGAAGCCGTTAAGAATACATTGGAAAAAACACCGCCCGAACTTGCAGCCGATATTATGGACCGCGGGATTGTGTTAACTGGCGGGGGGGCATTACTCAGGAATTTGGACATGGTTATTAGCGAAGAAACAAAAATGCCAGTCCTGATTGCCGAAAACCCGCTCGATTGCGTGGCAATTGGAACCGGAAAAGCGTTAGACCATATTCACTTATTTAAAAACAAATCAAAAGATTCACGTTAAATCAGAAAAGCGGAAGCGCGAAGTACACTAGTCGCTGGTCGCTGGAGCTGGACAGTTACCCAAGTTCAAAGACTTAAACTTTTTTATTTATTAGAAAAATAGAGGTGTATAATCATGCCACAGTTCTTTTTGAATAAACGTCTGATTATTTTGCTTGTCAGCATTATTGTTCTCGTGGCATTGATTGGGTTTTCTTTAAGGGAGAGAAGTAAACTATCCTGGCCGGAGCAATTTGTCAAAGATACAACCGGCTGGGTTCAATCCCTGGTTTCAAAGCCGACCAATTATGTGGCAGGCTTTTTTGAAAATCTCCAGGACTTACAAAATACATATGAAGAGAATAAGGAATTAAAATCGCGGCTTGAAAATCTTGTCAGCCTTGAATCACAAGTTCAAGAGTTGAAAAAAGACAATAAAGATCTGCGAGATATTCTCGGCGAAGAAAAGACCCTGAGAGATTACGAACCACTACCAGCAACTGTGATTGGTAGAAATCCTGATCGTTGGCATGAAATGATTATTATCGACAAAGGTAAATTAAACGGCATCAAAAAAAATATGGCTGTTGTTACAGCAAATGGCCTAATTGGAAAAGTAAAGAGTGTGACACAATTCAGTTCAACCGTGCAGCTTTTGAGTTCAACGGACCCGAAAAACCGGATTTCCGCTATCGTCCAGGGCAAGGACGATGTATACGGCCTTGTTGAAGGTTACGATAATGAGAAAAAATTACTGATGATAAAGGCTATTCCTTCAGGTTCGAATATAGAAAAAGGGCAAATGGTCATCACTTCCGGGTTAAGCGATGTCTTTCCTAAAGGGTTACCGATCGGAAAGGTTGTCGAAGTTAAACCGGATCAGTATGGATTGAATCTGACAGCACTAGTGAAACCTGGGGCGGATTTTTACGATATCAAGAGTGTAATTGTCACAAAAAAAATCATGCGACAGCCAGATGGAAAAGATTTAACAGGTGGGAAGGAGGAGGGATCGTGAAAAAATTCCTTCTTCCTCTTTTGTTTTTGTTTTTGTTTTTATTAGAAAGTCTTTTTGTTCAATACCTTCCTGCAGGTCTTTTTGGTCGTAATCGAATCGTGGCTCCACATTTTCTGTTTGCCGCGCTGCTTTTTCTAACCATTTTTGTTGGAAAGAAGCAAGGAATCATCTATGCAGCCATTTTTGGACTATTATTTGATATTGTCTATATCGAAGTAATCGGTATTTACTTGTTCTTATTTCCACTTATTACCTACCTTGTGTCCAAAATAATGCAGACCATGCAGGCAAATATATTTATTGCCTTCCTCGTGTCCCTTTTCGGGATTGCATTATTAGAAATCGGCGTTTATGAAATGTATCGATTAATTCATGTAACGACCCTCGATTTTATGAGCTTTATGAATTTGCGTTTTTATCCAACCCTTATCTTTAATGCTGCTTTTATCATCATTGTGGGCTATCCGCTTAAACGACAATTTGAAAAACATGCCGAGGCATTGAGAGATGAATGATCTATTCCATTCAATCTTTGCCTTCTGAACTACCCACTTGGAGCCTGATTTTCTTTTAAAAAAAGAGGAGAATGGACGCATCATGTCGAATTTTTAAAAAGACGTCTGTACTTTCGATTCGGAATAAGTATTAGGGCTTATAAATTACCTTTTTTAGAAGGGAAAATTGGCTTGTTCCGAAATTGTTTTTTAATTATGAGGTGAAATTTCTCCATGAAAAATCGGCAAAATGTTACAATAAAAGGTACGAAGGAAGGTCTTGTCCTTCATCTTGATGATAGCTGTTCTTATGAGGAACTAAAAAAAGAACTAGATCAAAAGCTTTCCGCCAATTCCAGAACACAGGAAGACCATCACTTAATCACTGTTAAAGTGGAGATTGGCAACAGGTATTTAACTGAAGGCCAGCGTGAAGAACTGAAGAGCTTAATTCGACAAAAGAAGAATTTAGTAGTTGACGATATTGAATCAAATGTCATCACATTGGAAGAAGCAGAACGGTTAAAGGCCGAAACCGAGGTGATGACCGTTTCTAGAATTATCCGTTCAGGACAAGTACTTGAAGTACCTGGTGATTTATTGCTAATTGGCGATGTCAATCCGGGTGGGAAAGTAATTGCGGGTGGTAATATTTTCATTATGGGTGTTTTAAAAGGGATTGCCCATGCAGGCTGCTTCGGAAATGAGCTGGCAGTCATTGCCGCTTCTGGTATGAAACCATCACAGCTTCGAATCAGCGATTGCCACAATCGGGCACCAGACACAATAAAAAGTAATGAAAAGCGCGAAATGGAATGTGCTTACATAGATGAGAACAGTCAAATCAATATCGATAGATTACAAGTTTTATTCAAATTAAGGCCTAATTTAAATAGATTCGAAGGGGGACATTAAAGTGGGAGAAGCAATAGTAGTAACATCCGGTAAGGGCGGCGTTGGTAAGACCACAACTTCTGCTAATATTGGTACGTCTCTGGCCCTTCAAGGAAAAAAAGTCTGCTTAGTGGACACGGACATCGGCCTTCGAAATTTAGATGTCGTAATGGGGCTTGAAAACAGAATCATTTATGATCTCGTTGATGTTGTGGAAAAAAGATGCAAAATACATCAAGCATTGGTCAAGGACAAACGGTTTGATGGGTTATTATATTTACTTCCGGCAGCGCAAACAGTTGATAAATCGGCCGTTAAGCCAGAGCAAATGAAGGAACTAATCACGGAGTTAAAGCAAGACTATGATTATATTATTATTGATTGTCCTGCTGGTATTGAACAGGGATTCCAAAATGCGGTTGCCGGGGCAGATAAAGCCATTGTTGTCACGACTCCTGAGGTTTCGGCAGTTCGCGACGCCGACCGAATTATTGGTTTGCTTGAAAAACAAAGGAATATGGAAGCGCCTAAATTAGTGGTCAACCGAATCCGAAATCATATGATGAAGAGCGGTGACATGCTCGATATTGACGAAATTACTCTCCATTTATCCATCGAGTTGATTGGCATTGTTGCCGATGATGAAGAGGTAATTAAAGCTTCTAACCACGGTGAACCGATTGCTTTAAATCCAAACAGCAAAGCATCCATCGCATACCGCAATATTGCCAGACGGATTCTCGGTGAATCCATCCCTCTACAGCCGCTTGAGGATGCAAACAAGGGTGTATTAACAAAAATTAAAAAGTTCTTTGGTGTTCGTTAATTCAGCAGCCTGCCCATTTAAACCGTGGACAGGCCCTTTTTTTGTCTGTTTTTTGAAAATAAAAGTCTAATTAAACAAAAAGTAAAAAAAAAGACAAACCCAAGCAACCCTCCAAAACACACCTGAAATTCATCGGATTTCCAAACTTTTTTTAACTAGAAGCCAAATGATAAGTCATACTCTCCCATTTTCCTTCATAGACTTGTACAAAAAGTGGGAAAAGGGTTGATGGTATGGCGCGGTCTACACCTGAGGAGATACGGCGACGAATAGCGAAGAGAAAGAAAGACCAGGGTACTCAGGCAAAAAGTCCAGAACACGAATTTACTTGGCATGGTGATGACGAAAAATACGGCTTTAATCCGATTACCGCTTCAGGAAGAACTAACGGTGAAGAGGGACATCCATTGTTTAAAAAAGAGGTATTCTTTTTTAAAATATTGGCATCGGGGCTCTTATTTCTGCTCGTAGCTATTTTGTTTCGCAATCATTCTGCCACTCTTGATTCGGCGCGGGGCTTCGTCAAGAATACGATGGATAAGAATTTTAAGTTTGCTGTCGTTACGGAATGGTATGAGAATAAGTTTGGTAAGCCGCTCGCTCTTCTGCCTTTTTCAGAAGATAACAAGACAGGCAAAAAAGAGCAAGGGCCGAAAGAATTTTCCGTACCGGCGATGGGAAAAATCCTTGAAAATTTCGAGAAAAATGGCCAAGGCATCATGATTGAAACCAATAAAGGGGCTGCTGTCCAGGCGATTAATGGCGGAAATGTCGTGTTTGCAGGGGTAAAAGAAGGCTTTGGGAAAACCGTCATGGTCCAGCATTCTGATGGAACGGAAACATGGTACGGGAATTTAGAGGAAATTAAAGTCAAATTATTTGATTATATCGAAAAAAGAACAGTAGTTGGTACGGTTTCAACATCAACTGGTGAGGATAAAACAAAGGGCAAGTATTATTTTGCGATCAAAAAAGACAATGATTTCATCGACCCAATCCAGGTGATCCGCTTTGAATAGAGCTATCCAGTTACTACAACTCATTTATATCCATCCATTGCTGTGGATCATCATAGCTCTATCGATTGCTACTGCACATTTCCTTGAAGTCTGCATGTTGATTGGAATCATTTTTATTCATGAAATGGGGCATGCTGTTGCGGCTTCTTTTTTTTCATGGAGAATTAAAAAAATCACCCTGCTGCCCTTTGGAGGGGTGGCCGAAATGGATGAGCACGGTAATCGCCCCTTAAAAGAGGAAACGATTGTCGTCCTTGCTGGACCGCTGCAGCATGTGTGGATGGTGGCTTTAGCCTATATTTTATTTACTCTTCACCTCATTCCGAAAGATTTATTTCTCTTATTTATTAGTTATAACGCGATGATTTTTGTATTCAATCTGTTTCCGGTTTGGCCGCTTGATGGAGGAAAGCTAGTTTTCTTACTGCTCTCATTAAAAAATTCCTTTCCTCGTGCGCACCACCAAACCTTACTCATTTCTTTTTTTAGTCTAGGTTTTTTTTCAGTGGTAATTTTACTGGCTGCTCCATTGCACCTTAATGTATGGTTCGTAATTGCCTTCTTATTCTTCTCGCTTTACCACGAATGGAAGCAGCGTCGCTTTATTTTTATGAGATTCTTATTGGAACGATATTATGGAAAAAAATCGAGCCTGCAGACATTAAAGCCAATCCAGGCTAATGAACAGGATTTACTCATCCACGTGTTAGAAAAATTTCAACGCGGCTGTAAGCATCCGATTATCGTTAAAGCAGACGGCAAGGAAAAAGGACAGTTGGATGAAAATGAAGTGCTGCATGCCTATTTTACCGAAAAGCGTTTAACCGATAAAATCAGCGACCTTCTTTTTTCGTATTAAAAGGTTATACTATTGGTAACTTAGAAAAAAGTGAGGACGCTTGGTTTGGAAACATTAATTGTCAATTACACGGCACGGGAGAAGCGATTTGCTTATTTAAGAGATAACCGTGTGGAACAGATCGTTTTTGACCGACCAGAACATCGATCGCTGGTCGGAAATATTTATTTTGGGACAGTTACAAAAGTTTTACCGGGGATGAATGCTGTTTTCATCGATATTGGCGAGGAGAAAAATGCCTATTTGCACCGCGATGTCCTACCATCTTATGTGCTTTCCTCCGAAAAACAAAAAAACATCACCTCATTTGTTCATCAAGGCGAAAAAATGCTCGTACAGGTGGACAAGGATGCAACCGGCACAAAGGGACCAAAGGTGACGGGTATTATTGAAATTCAGGGAAACAATCTCATTTATATGCCCAATGGACGTTATGTGGCTGTATCGAAGAAAATTGCCGATGAAGCGCAAAAGGCGATGCTCCGCCGCCTAGGCAATCGTCTCAAAATGGAAGAAGAGGGGATCATTTTTCGTACTTCTAGTATTTCTAATACTGAGGAAGAAATTCAGGAAGAGCTGCAATCATTAAGACAACATTACCAAGAACTAAAACAGAAAGCCGGTTTCTTAAAAAAGCCCGGATTAATTTTTCAAAAAGATACATTTTTAGAAATGATTCTCGATGGTGTTCTAAAAATGAAGTCTGGTGAAGTAATCGTCGATGATCTAGCTGTAAAAAAAATGCTAGAGCAGGCCAATTCCAAAGTTATGATCAGCTATTATAACGGAAAAGTGAATATTTTTTCAGCAAACCAGGTGGAGCATGAAATTGAAAAAGCCCTCAAGCGGATTGTCTGGCTCGACCAAGGGGCCTATCTTATTTTTGATGAAACAGAAGCATTGACAATCATCGATGTAAATACAGGGAAGTTTTCTGGAAAGGCCGATTATCAGGATACGGTATTAAAAACAAATCAGCTTGCCGCCAAGGAAATCGTCAAGCAGCTTCGTCTTCGAGATATTGGCGGTATTGTTTTGATTGATTTTATCGATATGGCACGCGTTCAGGACAAGCAAACGATTCTTGACACGGTCGAAACCGAATTAGCGAGAGATGGAAAAAGAACGAAAATCATAGGTTTTACACCATTGGGTATCTTGCAACTGACCAGAAAAAGGACAAAGGTCACACTGTCAGAGGCTCTCCAAGTGAAATGTCCTGTTTGTGAAGGTACTGGCCGTATTCTAAGTCCTGAAACGATGGCATTCCGGCTTGAACGAGAGTTGTTAGAGCACCGTCATGGTGAATTCGAGGCTATCCTTGTAGAGACAACTAAAGAGGTGAAAGAGGCACTTCTAGGTGAAAATGATGCCTATAGAGAAGTATTAGAAGACCTGCTGCATGTAAAAATTTATTTTTCCATCCACGCATCTGCTAAACCGTATTATGTCCTGAAACAATTTGGAGATGACCAGGATATCTCCCTAAAAGCTATTGACACTCTTGCTTAAATTATGTTAGTATTCTAATGTTATGTTTGTAGCACCCGTGCTACAACCGCACAGAACAGGTAGTAAGTCTTTTGCTTTTGGCATAAGCGCCTGTGTATGGCGAGTCTGAGTTTATAAGGAGGTGCAGTTCATGTACGCAATTATCGAAACTGGCGGTAAACAACTTAAAGTCGAAGAAGGCCAAGCTATCTACATTGAAAAATTAAATGTTGAAGCTGGTGAAACAGTTACTTTTGACAAGGTTCTTTTCGTTGGCGGTGAAAATGTAAAAGTAGGCAGCCCTGTTGTTGCAGGCGCTACAGTTACAGCTACTGTTGAAAAACAAGGCCGTCAAAAGAAAATCACTGTTTTTAAGTACAAAGCGAAGAAAAACTATCATAAGAAGCAAGGTCATCGTCAACCTTACACTAAAGTAGTCATCGAAAAAATCAACGCATAAGGTGTTGGAGAATAGATGATTGAAATTACGATTACTCGTACTGAGTCCGGAATGATTCAGTCTTTTGAAATGAGCGGTCATGCTTTATTCGCTGATCGGGGGAAGGATATCGTTTGTGCAGGCGTATCTGCCGTATCTGTTGGTGCGATCAACGCGGTGCACGAACTGACGGGTGTCACTCCCGACATTGAACACAGGATAGATGGATTTCTCCGCTGCGTTGTCCCGGAAGAACTTCCTGATGACGTTCATGAGAAAGTTCAGCTTATCCTTGAAGCCATGGTTATATCATTACGATCGATTGAAGAAGTGTACGGAAAGCACATAAAAATTACCTTCAAAAAGCAGGAGGTGGAATAAATGTTATTAAAATTAGATCTTCAGTTGTTTGCATCTAAAAAAGGAGTAGGTTCTACAAAGAACGGACGTGACTCTATCGCAAAGCGCCTTGGTGCTAAGCGTGCAGACGGTCAATTCGTTACTGGTGGTTCAATCCTTTACCGTCAACGCGGTACAAAGATTTACCCAGGTGAGAACGTTGGCCGTGGCGGAGACGATACTCTTTTTGCAAAAATCGACGGCGTTGTTAAATTCGAACGTTTAGGTCGTGACCGTAAAAAAGTGAGCGTTTATCCAGTAGCTCAAGAAGCTTAAGGATTACATCATTTGGAAACTCTAACCTGTTTGGTTAGAGTTTTCTTTTTTCTAACGAAAGTAAACCTTCCGTAATAATCTTCAGGGAAAACTACTTCGTAAAAGCTTCTTTTTGCCTCTAATGACAGTTCATTCGTATACAGTTCAACTAACAATCAGTGGAGATTTTCTTCCATCCCCAACTGATTGTTAGTTGAACTAAATTGGGCTTTTATCGGCAGTTTTTTCTCCACCTAGTATTTCTTCAATTTAAGCAATTTATGATGATGGGGGAATTACTGCCTGTTAATGCGGAAAAAATAAGCTTACTCATGTTTCTTTTTTTGATATACTAACAGCAAACAGTGTTCCGACACTTTAATGTGGGAGTGTACGTATGGGGAAAGAATGGGATATCGTGGAAGTGCTGCGCCACTCACGACATGACTGGTTAAACAGACTGCAGTTAATAAAGGGGAACCTGGATTTAAATCGAATCGACCGGGCAAAGGCAGTCATTGATGAAATTGTGAAC
>NZ_DALZYO010000011.1:0-8864 GCF_031988165.1 Neobacillus sp. | reverse complement strand
ACGAAGCGCAGCATGAGGCAAAGCTATCTAATTTACATATACCTTTGTTTGCTTCGCTGGTATTAAAATCCAACTGGGAAATTCCCTCCTTTAAGCTGGAATATGAAGTCCTTATTGACTCAGAGTCCATCAAGATTGATGATCTAGTTTTGACAGTTTGGACGAAGTCATTTTTTTCAAGCTTGAATAAGGCAATCGAGGCCTTTCAAGAAAATCATTTATCCATTACAATTGAACCGCAATCTGAGGGAGTTCGTTTCTTTTTTGATTTTAGCGGAATAATAAAACACAAGGAACAGCTTGAAGAATTTCTTACTGACCAAAATCAATCCTTGGATTTGCTGGTCAAGGAATTCACCGAAAGTGAACTCGCACTAGAAGTGTTTATGCCAGTTTTATAGTACCGGTGTAACTTCGATTCATCAGTTGATTTCCTAGTGCAAACGGGAGGAATAAGATGTTTGTCGATCAGGTCAAAATTTATGTAAAAGGCGGCGACGGCGGCAATGGTATGGTCGCGTTTCGTCGTGAAAAATATGTTCCAAAGGGTGGTCCTGCCGGCGGCGATGGTGGTAAGGGTGCCAATGTTGTTTTTGAAGTAGCCGAAGGCCTAAGGACGTTAATGGATTTTCGTTATCAGCGCCATTTCAAGGCGCCGCGTGGTGAGCATGGTATGTCCAAAAATCAGCACGGTAAAAATTCAAAGGATATGATCGTCAAGGTTCCACCTGGTACGGTGGTTATTGATGCGGATACACAAGAAGTGATTGCTGATTTAGTAGAGCATGAACAACAGGCGATTATTGCAAAGGGCGGCCGCGGCGGCCGAGGAAATTCTCGCTTTGCTACTCCGGCAAATCCAGCTCCAGAGTTGTCTGAAAACGGTGAGCCTGGTCAAGAGCGTGATGTCATCCTTGAATTAAAGCTGCTAGCTGATGTTGGTCTTGTAGGTTTCCCGAGTGTTGGGAAGTCGACCCTGTTGTCAGTTGTTTCTTCAGCAAAGCCAAAGATTGCTGAATATCATTTTACTACGATTGTTCCCAATCTTGGCATGGTAGAAACAGAGGATGGCCGAAGCTTTGTCATGGCCGATCTTCCAGGGTTAATTGAAGGGGCAAGTGAAGGCGTTGGTCTAGGCCATCAATTTTTACGGCATATTGAACGGACAAGAGTCATTGTCCATGTGATTGATATGGCGGCAATGGAAGGCAGAGATCCGTTTGAGGATTTCCTAACCATTAATAAGGAATTAAAAGAGTATAACCTACGCTTAACCGAGCGGCCGCAAATTATTGTTGCTAATAAGATGGATATGCCGGATGCCGAGGAAAACTTGCAAAAGTTTAAGGAGCAGCTTAATGAGGATTATCCGATTTTTCCAATCTCTGCAGTGACAAGAAAAGGGCTACGTGAGTTACTGTATGCGGTAGCGGATAAGATTGAGGAAACACCGGAATTCCCGCTTGAACATGAAGAAGAGGAAACCGGCATCCATCGCGTTCTTTACAAGCATGAGGCTGATCCAGAAGCGTTCACGATTACAAGAGAACCAGATGGATCGTTTGTAGTCTCGGGTGAAAAAGTTGAAAAGCTATTTAAGATGACAGACTTTTCAAGAGAAGAATCTGTCCGCCGTTTCGCACGCCAGTTACGTGGACTTGGAGTTGATGATGCTCTAAGACAAAGAGGAGCTACAGACGGAGATATCGTGAAATTATTGGAATTCGAATTTGAATTTATTGAGTAAGATTTCGGATGAGATTGAGTAAGGTTTCGGATGAGATTGAGGTAGGTAGATAAAAATGGACAACGTTGATAAAAAGTTTTATTTGGTTCGTGAGGATGTTTTGCCAGAAGCGATGCTGAAAACCATTGAAGTGAAAGATATGTTGGAACGAGGCAAGGCAGAATCGATTGCCGTTGCTACTCAGAAGGTTGATTTAAGCAGAAGTGCCTATTATAAATACAGAGACACTGTTTTTCCTTTTTCAACGATTAAGAAGGAAAAATTGATATCGCTTTTCTTTCATTTGGAAGATCGCTCGGGTACACTGTCTAATTTGTTAAGTGTTGTTGCTGCGTCTGGTGGTAATGTGTTAACCATCCACCAAACGATTCCATTGCAAGGCAGAGCAAATGTGACACTATCCTTAAACACTTCGAATATGACGGTGGAAATTGATCATTTACTGACAGAACTTAAAAAGCTTGAATTCGTAGAGAAGGTAGAAGTGCTGGGAACAGGTGCATAGTGAACAGTTTGTTCATTATGTAGAGCTGTTCTCAGCTTTCTTTTTACAATAAAAGAGGAGTGGAGAAGGAATGAAAGTCGGTTTTTTAGGACCAAAAGCAACATTTACCGAACTTGCGGTAAAAAAGGTCTTTCCAGGATACGAGCTTGAGCCGTATCAAACGATTCCTGAAAGTATGGATGCCATAGTGAATAAAGAAGTAGACCTTGCAGTAGTTCCTGTCGAAAATGCTCTTGAAGGCTCCGTGAATATTACACTTGATTATTTAACCCATGTCGTGCAAATTCCGATCGTTGGGGAAATCACGCTCCCAATCAAACAGCATTTGTTGGTACACCCAGCTAATAAGGACAATTGGCAGAAGGTAAGCCGGGTATATAGCCATTCTCATGCCATTGCCCAGTGCCACAAGTTCTTACATACTCGTTATAAAGGGGTGCCAATTGAGAGTGTGTCATCAACAGCGGCAGCGGCGAAGTTGGTAATGGAGCATCCCGAAACGAATGTAGCAGCGATTGCAAATGAATTGGCGGCGAAGGAGTATGGGCTGGATATTGTCCAAAAAGATATTCATGATTTCCATTATAACCATACTAGCTTTTTCGTTCTATCAGAAATGAACCTGGATTTTGAATCTATTACAAGTTCCTCTCATTACAAAACAACGCTCATGGTTACACTACCTTCGGACATGGCAGGAGCTCTCCACCAAGTGTTATCAGCTTTTGCTTGGCGAAAAATAAACCTGTCAAAAATTGAATCAAGGCCAATGAAAACAGGGATTGGTAATTACTTTTTCATCATTGACTTAGAAATGAAGCTCGATGAGGTGTTGATACCTGGGGCGATCGCAGAGCTTGAGGCATTGGGCTGCGGTGTGAAAATACTAGGCAGCTATCCATCGGTTATGGTGTAAAAGAAAAGGACCCAGTCAAGTGCCGGGTCCTTTTACTATTCAATCAAAAAGCCTTCATCTCTTAAGGCTGCTTCCGCTTTATCTAATACTTTTGTGTTTGATGCTGAAATGGTATGAAGGTGGATGCCATCTGTTAACTCTGATAATAACGAGGCTTTTGATTTTTGAATGCTTTCCAAGAATTGTTTCACCTCTTGGCGATTTGAAACCATGATCGATGCCGTCAAATCGCCGTAAACCGAGTGTTCAATTTTTACGTCCTTCACCAGTACACCATGGTCAACTAGCAAATTAAGTTCTTTCTCTGTGTCCTTAGGTGTATGTCGGCAGGCAATCGTTTTTTCGATTGTAGGAGTGCCGGTGTTTTGCTTTAAGTACACATAGCCTTGACTCGTTGCGATAATCGGTTCATTTCTTGCTTTAAGCAGTGTAATATCCCCGACAATGACTTGTCTACTTACATTCGTTCTAGTTGCTAGCTCGCTACCCGTTAGTGGTTCAAGGTTGTCTTTTAGCAGCTGTAATATGAAAGACCTCCTTTCCTCACCTAAAATTTTCTTTTGCTCAGTCATATGGTACCTCCTGATTTAATCTGTTGTTTTATTCTAGCATAAATTCCCCATTTTATATTGCTTTGTGATTTCAACAATATTCTCCCCAAGTCGAACAACATCCACGATCGTAGTGGAATTTCCAAAAGAGATTCGGATAAATCCCTTCGCTTCTTCATTATTTAAGCCTAATGCTTGTGTGACTTTTGCAGGGGTTTGCATGCCAATCTGACAGGCACTTCCGGTTGAAATTGCGTAACCTAAACGATTGCATTCTAACATCATCCATTGACCCTCGATTCCCAAAATCCTTAGACCTATGATACTCGGAAGCTGTGCCTCATCTTCAGATTGATAAATTGTTACCCAATCTTTTATCGGATTAAGCGCCTCAATAAAGGCTTTACGGAGTAACCGATACTTTTGATTGGCTTCAGCTAGTCCACGCCTGATTTTTTGTGCTGCTACCGTCATCGCCGCAATCGCAGGAACGTTCATGGTACCAGGCCTAAATCCTTTTTCGTGTGAACCTCCGGGGATAAATGGACACCAGGTTATGGTTGGGTCAATATAAACACCGCCAACGCCTTTTGGACCATATATTTTATGGCCGGAAAAAGAAAAGCTGCTGACTAAGGACGCGATTCTAGTTAAATCAATTTTTCCAATCGATTGAACAAAATCGCTATGAAAATGAATGTTTTGCGCTTTACAAATTTGCGCGATGTTCTCAATTGGTTGGATTGTCCCAATCTCTGAATTAACATGTTGAATGGTGATTAATACTGTTTCTGGTGTGATTGAATTTAATAATTTATCTTCGTCGATTAGCCCAGATGAATTAAGCGGAAGATAGGTGATATGATAATCAGTCAATCGATGGAGGACACCATGGATGGATGAGTGTTCAGCCATTCCTGTAATAATATGGTTCCCTTGCTTTTTAGGAGAAGACAATAGTGCCTCGATTGCTAAAAAATTACTTTCAGATCCGCCGCTTGTAAAAAACAGACCATTTTTGTCAATCCCTAAAAAGTTTGCCAATTCTTCACGACAATTTTCAAGTAAGACATGAGCTTGCCCACCGATGTCATGCAGGCTGCTCGAATTTCCAAAGTATCCAGTTGCCACTTTAACGTAAACTTCCGCCGCTTCAGAATCTAGTGGAGTTGTTGCCGCAAAATCAAAATATTTCATTACTATTCTCCAATATTCTCATTTATTTATTCCTAAATAACTACTTGTAAATAGTTTAAATCTATGTAAAGATATATGTCAAGACACCTGTTAATCCAGGAGGATCAAAATATGACTACTTATGATGTGTTAATAATTGGAAGTGGAATAGCTGCTTTACAGTTAGCTGTTCAATTAAATATGGATTTAAATGTGAGAATACTCACAAAGAAGAAAGTAAGAACGGCTAATTCGTATCTTGCCCAAGGTGGGATTGCAGCCGCAGTGGGCGCAGATGACCATCCAGCTAAACATATTGCCGATACGCTCGATGCGGGCAGGTTTCACAATAATCAAGATACAGTACAGCAAGTCATCAATGCTGCACCAGCCCTCATTAGAGACATGTCTCGACAAGGCGATTTTTTTGATAAAAACCCCAATGGAGAATTGCTTTTAGGAATGGAGGGAGCACATAGCGAGCATAGAATCGTTCATGGCGGCGGAGATGCAACCGGGAAAAATGTAATGGAATTTCTGATCAATTGTCTTAAGGAAAAGACATTTGTAGAAGAGAATGTCTACGCCTATGAATTACTGCTAAATTCCGAGAAGAATCGGTGTATTGGTGTGAAAGCAAAAGCGGTAGATGGAACGATACAAAGATTTTACGCTAGGCACGTTATTATCGCAACTGGCGGATGTGGTCAAATGTTCAGCTTTACTTCAAATGCCAAAACGGTAAGCGGTGAGGGGATTGCGATGGCCTATTTAGCTGGTGCGGAAATCGTCGATATGGAATTTGTTCAATTCCACCCTACTCTTTTATATATTAACGGGGAAACAAAGGGATTAATCTCTGAGGCAGTCAGGGGAGAAGGGGCGATTCTTGTTACCGACGACGGAACTCCCATCATGGAAGGCGTTCACCCCTTGAAAGATCTTGGTCCAAGGCATGTTGTTTCGCAAAGAATCTATGAATATCTTAGAAATGGACAAAATATTTTTTTAGATATTCGTAAAATCCCAGATTTTAATAAAAGATTTCCATCGATTACTGCTATTTGTGAGGCTAATGGAATTCGGTTATTGGATGGAAGAATTCCCGTTGCACCTGGAAGTCATTTTTTAATGGGGGGAATTAAAACTGATTTAATCGGTCGGACGACGATTGATGGGCTCTATGCAATCGGGGAAGCTTCCTGTACGGGATTGCATGGTGCCAATCGCTTAGCAAGTAATTCCTTATTAGAGGGACTTTATCAAGGGAAACAATTAGCGGAATGGCTTAATGAAGCACGAAAAGAAGCTCCAGCTCTGGAACCGATTCATTTGTATCATTCTGGAAAACAAGAGAAGGTTATTTTACCGGAAATGCATCAAATTAAGTCGTCGATGATGGAACGGGTTGGAATTGTTCGAAATGAAATGAATCTGAAAAGGCAGAAAGCTTGGTTAGATCAATTCAAGTCCGCTGAAATCAATTTAGATGCTTATTCCGCTAAGGATATGTCAAAAATTTTTATGCTGATTATCGCGAATCTCATTACAGATTCTGCCTTGAAGCGGACAGAAAGCCGTGGAGGTCACTTTAGAAGTGATTACCCGTTTGAAGACGACCATAATTGGCTAGGGAAATCTATCATTCATAAATATGATCAAGGAATGGAGAAGAATCATGAATGCATTGAAACTACGCTCGCTACTTGAGAAATTCTTTATCGAAGATATCGGAGAACAAGATATGACCACCGATTTGATCTTCTCGGATTCTACGAATGGAGAAATTGTTTTTCTTGCAAAAGATGATGGTGTATTTTGTGGCGAAGAAATTATTAAAATCGGTTTTCAACTGTTAAATAATGAAATCTCAACACAGGTTTTAGTGAAGGATGGAGAAACGATTAAAATCGGCCAACAGCTTGCGCTCGTCTCTGGAAAAATAGCTGACCTATTAAAAGGGGAAAGAGTGATCCTTAATCTTGTACAAAGGATGAGCGGAATTGCCACACTAACACAAAAGGCAGTGAACACCCTAAATAGCGATCATACGAAAATTTGTGATACGCGAAAAACGACGCCTGGACTGCGAATGCTTGAAAAATATGCTGTTCGTTGCGGTGGCGGCTTTAATCACCGTTTTGGACTATACGATGGTGTCATGATTAAAGATAATCATATTTCCTTTGCAGGCTCTATTTGGAGGGCTGTTGAAAGCGTCAGGAAAAATGCCGGCCATATGGTGAAAATTGAAGTTGAGGTTGAGACGGCAGAACAGGTGGTTGAGGCAGTTAATGCTGGGGTAGATGTGATCATGTTTGATAACCGCACCCCAGTGGAAATTAAGGAATTCATTAAATTAGTACCGTCTGGAATAATAACCGAAGCCTCTGGCGGAATTCAAGTAAGCAACTTGGCCGCATATGGGGATTTAGGTGTTGATTATATTTCCCTTGGATTCCTAACCCATTCAGTAAAAGCACTGGACATAAGCGTCAAAGTGAAATGGAACAAAGGAGAGGAATAAGATGAACATTTTAGCAACTTTGCAAAGAAATATAATGATTCCTGAAAAATACAAGCAGATGTCAAGTGAAGAGCTAGAAGACAGAGTAATTGACCTGAAAAAGCAACTTGGTTCACGGTTATTTATTCCAGGACATCATTATCAAAAAGATGAAGTGATTCAGTTTGCTGACGCAACAGGGGATTCATTAAAACTTGCGCAATTATCGGCTGCAAATACAGAAGCAGAATTTATTGTTTTCTGTGGTGTTCACTTTATGGCGGAAACAGCCGATATTTTAACAAGCGAGAACCAAAAGGTAGTTTTACCTGATATGCGCGCGGGCTGTTCGATGGCTGATATGGCGGATATTCAGCAAACGGAAAGAGCCTGGGGTAAGCTGCAAGCGATCTTTGGGGACACGATTCTTCCGTTAACCTATGTCAATTCGACTGCGGCGATTAAAGCTTTTGTAGGTGCAAATGGCGGGGCAACCGTAACCTCCTCAAATGCAGAAACAATGGTTAAGTGGGCATTTGAAAAAAAGGAACGAATTCTATTCTTGCCAGACCAGCATTTAGGACGGAATACGGCAGCAGATTTAGATGTAGGTTTAGATGAAATGGCCATTTGGAATCCAATTAATGACTCCCTAGAATATGAAGGCGATGTTTCAAAAATAAAAGTGATTCTCTGGAAAGGGCATTGCTCTGTACATGAAAACTTCACTGTTCAAAATGTAAGTGACATTCGTAGCCAATATCCAGACATGAACATCATCGTCCATCTCGAATGCCGTCGCGAGATTGTGGAATTGTCGGATAAGGCGGGATCAACAAGTTATATTATCAATGCGATTGAAAAGGCTGAGCTAGGTTCAGCATGGGCAATTGGCACGGAAATGAACCTTGTTAATCGTCTTATCAAAAATCATCCAGATAAACATATCATTTCGTTAAATCCGCATATGTGTCCGTGTTTAACGATGAACAGAATTGATCTGCCACATTTAGTGTGGAGCCTGGATACACTGGAAGAAACAAATAATATCATTAAAGTAAGTCCTGAGATTGCCAAGAATGCTAAATTAGCTCTTGAAAGAATGTTAACCATTTCATAATAACTCAAACTTCGCACCTAAATAACTTGGGAAAATCCTTGAGTTTGTTTGTATAGCCATTTTTTTATCATGTTCATTGACAAAAGCTCTAATGAATGAAAAAACATCATATCCATTGGAATTGTGAGGTTGACGAGAAATCACTACCACTAAGAAGACGTGTCTCCTATATGAGATCATAGTAAACAAAACAATCAACTACCAAAAGGATTATATTGTGTTTTCAGTTAATAAGAGATTCGTATTCGGACAGGGTGAAGGCCCAAAACGAAAAAGTGGTAACCAATGAAGACTATTGGTGACCGGAATCGAGGGGGAAACGAAAAAGTGGTAACCAATGAAG
>NZ_DALZYO010000010.1:51623-136629 GCF_031988165.1 Neobacillus sp. | reverse complement strand
TCAACTTTTGCTGTTGTTCCATTGACAAGGACAAAATTTAAATAATTATCTGCGACTGTTCCAGTAACGGTGACGGTTTCTTTATTCAATTTACTTCCATCCGTTGGCGAACCAATCGTTAACTCCGGCGCATCGGCATCATAGGTTACATTTACAGGTGCGGAAGCATCCGTCATCCCTTGTGCTGTAGATGCTTTTGCCGTTAATTGGTTCTCACCCTTATTGAGTTTCACGTCAACAGAATATTTGCCATCATCCTTTGTATCAACAGCCGCAACTTCTACGCCTTTATTAAATATATGAACCTTTGTCTTTGGTGCAGCTTCACCTTTCACAGTTACTGTTTCAACGTTGGTGAACGCTCCATCAACAGGAGAGGTAATCGATGGTTCTGTTACTTCATAATCAACCACTGCACGAATCATATAGTTGCCTTCTGTTTTCGGGGAAGGTGTCCATTCCCCGCTTACCAACTGCCAGCTTCGATACGTATTTGGCCCATCATCATCTGTTGCCAAACCAGGAACATATGGACTGTCTGCGGCTTGGATGTAGACGATATAGAAATCGCCTTCAACAATAATTCCATGGCTGCTTAAATCTACTTGCGTCCATTGACCATTACGAAGGGCTGTAGCATCAAAAGGTCCCGCCAGCTTTTTACCTGGTGCTCCGCCCGGGCCAGAAGCATCATATACGGCTACTTTAAAGGCAGTACCACCTGGATCTGGCCACTCTCCATCCCCGAATCGGAACAAGCCACTTCTAACAAATGCTTTTTTGTTCCCTTTCTCTAAGGACATTTTTACACCCCAGCCATTTCCGGCATCGTAAAATGCACGTGCATTTTCCGCAGTTCCATCGTCATAGCCAATTTCACCTGGATAACCAATGAACGGCTTAATATCGAAATTTTTCTCGATATTTCCTTTTAGTTTAATGCTAGCTTCTTGACTGTAATAATGTGGAGATATGACCTTAAGTGTATAATCACCTTCGTAGGCCGTAATTGAAAAATGTCCGTTTTCATCCGTTTGGACAGGCTGAACATGTGCATCTTCTATAACATATACAGTCGCCCCAGCAACTGGCTGTCCTGATGCCTTATTCTTGATCGTTCCCGAAACAGTTCCCTTCACTTGTTCCTGAAGTGTAAAGTTCGCTGTTTCTTCTCCGTCCTGTGCTATCGTTACTGATTTAGTTTGCGAGTGATGGCCATAGCTTTCAGCAATGACCGTAAATGTTCCTGCTGCATGTGTCATCTCAAAGCTTCCATTTGTCGGATTAGTGGCAACAGAACGACCGGTTTCCACAACCGTTACTTGAGCCTGCATAGGTAATTGCATTGGAGCAGACTTTTCAGTGCTTGCTTCCTTTTTCACCTCAGGCATCATCATAGTTAACTTATCCGGATTGACCTTTTCTTTTTTAACAGAAGCTGCTGCAGACTCATCATTTTCAGTTGTGACGTCCACCTCTGCTTTTTGTGATGTAGCATGTGGTGCATTTGTTAAACGAACATCATCAATATACCAGCCTTGCTTTGTCACACCGCCATCAGTTGTGATGTTGAAAGCTACATAAATTCTTTGGCCAGCATATTCACTTAAATTCACTTCACCGTCAATCCAGCCATTTGACAAATTATTAACGCGAAGCTTTTGAACCCAGTTCACACCGTCTGTTGAAACAAATACATGCCCAAAATCATAGTTTTTTTCAAGCTCATACCATTGCTTAAATTGGAGATAACTGTTTCCTTCAGGCAAATCAATTGGCGGCATCTGTAATGAAGCGTTTGCTTTACTAGCATAATTTCCAGTTAGATTTGTCGCATATACTTTTTCACCGGAAAAAGCTTCCCCAGGACCGTTAGTTGGCTTACCCCACTGCCAAGAATTGTTGGCACCGTAAGAAGTCCAGCCATCAGGATTACTTTCAAAATCAGCAACATAGCCTACAGTAATCCCTGGAAGAACAGTGGCCCTATGTTCACTAACAGATTCATTTCCACCGAAATCAAGAGCTTTCCACTTATATACGAAAGCATTGCCTGAAATGTCTGCACCAGGAATATTCACGCGGTAAGTTCCATTTTTGTAATCGCCGCTAATCCGCTGGGCAGCAACAGTCGTCCATGAACCATCTTGCTTTTGATATTGGAGCGATACATTTGTTACACTAATATTATCAGCAGCGGAAGCTTCTAACGTTAACGGCATACCTGCAAAAACCGCGCCAGGTTGGGAATGTGTTAACACCGGTGCTTCACTGTCCGTTCCTTCTTTCGTTACCTGGCCTTTTAGTTTTCCTAAACCAGAAACAACAGCAGATACGGCATCAAATACATTCAATAATCCTGAGCCATAACCGTTATTTGGTGATGTTGGATATTTGTTGTCAGTTAAAGGAATGGCTGTTGTTTGTAAAATTCGTTCTAGATCATCCACTGTTAAGCTTGAATTTGCTTGCTTAAGTAAGGCAATGGCTGCTGAAACGTGCGGACCAGCCATCGAGGTTCCATTCCATCCGCCTTCATAGCTGCCACCAGGGACAGCAGAACGAATATTGACACCCGGTGCTGAAAGTTCCGGTTTGATTTCCCCATATGGAGAAGGCCCAAGTAAGGAAAAGCCTCCAAGTTTGTTGTTAATATCAGTGGCCCCTGTAGCGACTGCTTCTGGGTAGTTTGCCGGATTAGCTACAGATCCAGGGCCGCCAGGATTACCTAAGTTTGTATTTCCTGCAGAGAATTCCGGGAAGATTTCTGCCGCTCTCCACGCCTGAACCATCGGACGGTACCACTCATCTAGCCCAGGACCACCGCCCCATGAATTATTGATAACATCTGGTGCCTTATCAGGATTTCCACCTGGGGCCATCATCCATTCACCAGCTTCTAATAAATCTGCATCCTCGCCACCATCTGGCGTGAATGCCTTTACCGCAATCCACTTTGCACCTGGTGCGACACCGATGATATTGGAACCATTCGGCTCTGAACCAACCATAGTTCCTGTTGTATGTGTTCCATGCCCGTGATCATCATATGGTGTAGTTTGACCACGAGTTGCATCAAACCAGCTATACGTATTATCCGCTTGACCTGTTGCTGGATTATAACCGCGATATTTTTCCTTTAATGCCGGATGATTCCATTGCACTCCGGTATCAATCGAACCAATGACAACCCCGCTGCCATCGATCCCCATTTCCCAAACTGCAGGGGCTCCTACACGATCAATATTCCATTCGATCGAATTGGTTCCTGCTGCCGGTTCTTGTACAGCTGTACCTGAGGATTTTTCCGGAACGAACAATTGTCTTGTTTCGTTCGGGAGGATTTTTTCAACCTCTAGAAATGCTGCTGCTTTTTCCATTACTTCTTGTGTTGCTGTAACCGCAATCGCATTCACGATATAGTAGGAATGAACATCCTTGGCCTTTCCAGCCTTCACTTGCTCTTCAAGAAACGCTAACACGTCAGACTGTGTTTCTTTTGCCGTTGCTTTTAACTCGGAAACAATTGTGTTTCGCTTTAATGATTTTGTTTTTGCAGGTGTCGCCTTCTGCTGCTTGGCTTTATCCTCAGCTGCCTTGGCAACTTTAGCTGAATCCACCTGCTCTTTCATTTTGATAAGAAAGGTAACTTTATCTTGATCAGCAAATTGCTTGTACAACGAATTCGTTACTTTTTGCTTTGGTGTTGGCAGCTCATCCTTGGCTGAAACACTTACTCCTTTTGTAGCAGCGTCAGCATTCATTTGCGGTTGCAAGAGCAACGGCAATACTAGAATGGCTGTAAGTAGAATCGATAACCATCGGCGTTGTTTTCTTTTCATCCTCTTACCCCCCTAAGTATTCTCCTTCATCAATGAATCTACTACCCTCCTTTCTGGTGCACACTATATGTAAATAACTAGGTGCTACTTTAAAAATAGCCCTTTAAAAATGCCTTTTGTGTCGAATCTTATCGTATAAACTAGAATATTCAGAAATTGATACTTTAGTTGTTATTGGGAAAATTAGAAAATTAGTCCAAAATGAAGTCGACAGTGCTTGTTTCATATTTAAGCTAAATCCTTTTGACTAGTTTCATCATCTTTTTCGAAGATGATGTTCCATTTTTTTCTAAAAACAATTCGATGGTCCTAGTTTAATTAATACATAGAAATGGACAAATACTCACATTCAGTAATTTAATAGTTTTTTTTTCCCCACTCCACATCGTAGAAAACGCAAAGCCGTTCCACGCCACCATCTGCTATGGAGTTACAATTCATTCAAAGAACCAACCTACCATAATTAAGACGGTGTAAGCAGCGCTAAGCGGAGCTTCACCAATTTGTATTCGAAAATGTTTATTTTTTCTCAGATTTCGAATTTGCTTTGTAACTTTTTCAATTGGGGAGCGTCTCTCTAATAACTAAAGAGGAGGTAGCAAAATGGAGTCCTTTAAAGACCAAATATTTTTTCGGTGGTACGAGGATTATAGTGCATCAATTTTTAAGTGCATATATGCTATTGTCCAAGAGCCACAAACAGCAGAAGATCTGATGCAGGAAACCTTTCTTAAGGTATTTGAAAAGTATACAGCATCAAAGAAATAAATAAGGTAAAATTAAGTTATCCAAACGAAAAGGGGTAGTTCCCGCTCCAAAAAGTTGCGGAACTGCCCCTTGATTTATTGCGTTTGCAATGAAAATGATGCAACAGAACGAACCATCTTTCTATGTATCATTACAAAAAAGATAGTTTTTCTAGTTCGAGATTTTTTATCTTTTTACTTTTTTATTGGGGTGACCACGGAAAATAAACTTTCTGTTGGATCAGATACATTAAATTCAATGATCTTATAGCCATTTTCTCCTTCTTTGAACTCGTTTTTCCTTGCTGTTATTAATTGATTGTTATTCATTATTTTTACTTCCTCCCTAACATTTCTCACACAGAAGTTACTATATGACGGAGAATCAAATTTGTGCATGAATTTTAAAACAATTTATCCTATTTTTTTATTTTTGGTTGTAAAACCTAATAAAAACGGCCGTCGACTTAGTCGACAGCCTGAAAATATCTTTCTACCTTAGCTCCATTGAACATAGGTGTATGATGTTTTTTTGACATGTCAAAAAATGCTGAGCCTTATAATTTACTTTGTACCGCTCTTAGCTTTCGCTCCATTGAATGTTCCTTATCCCGCCGGTCATCAATTCGGATATTGGTGCAAACTCTTTGGACACCTTTTTGAAACGGCACTTCATGAATCTCTTGCACAATGTGTAGCAATTGCTTTAGATCGCCTTCAATTAGAGTGCTCATCGGTGTTAATTGAAACTTAATTTGCCCTTCATATTGGTGAAGGACTTTATGAATATCAGCTACATATTCGCTAACACTGGAAGTAGCTGTTCCTACCGGAATGATTGTAATATCAATAATAGCCATATTTATTCCTCCTATTTTCCCATTCTCTCTAAATGATTACAACAGAAAATGGAACTGTCCCCTTCATTATCTCTTTGAAATGAAAATGATGCAAAAGAACCGTCCCGACGCTTCAATCATGTACCGCAAAAAGTTCGGTATGGAAGGTTTGATGGCGCAGGCAATGTGCAGTAATCCTTCTTTTCTGGGGAATCCGCATAGGGCTTCGACAGAACACCCAGTAGTCGCTCCATTACACTGTAATCTTCTTGTTCCACTACGGCTTCAAGCGACTCTTCGACTCGATGGTTCCGTGGGATCACCGCAGGATTACTGTTTTGCATCAACTGCTGCGAGGATGCCTTCGATTCCTCCTGTCTTTCAAGTCTCGCCTGCCATAGCTCATGCCACTGTGTAAATTCTGGCGTCCCAATAAGAACCGTTTCCTCTAGTTTTTCAAAAGTTAAGGCTCGGAAGGTATTGGTATAGTCGGCACGATACTTCTGCATCATACTGAGGAGGCCTTCAACAAGGGATTCATCCTCTTTCTCTTCATTAAATATTCCCAGTTTTGCTCTCATTCCCTCTAGCCAATTAGCTTGATATAACTCCATATAATTTGAAATCGCATCCTGAGCAAGTTTAACAGCCTGCTCTTGATCATCATGCAGCAGCGGCAAAAGGGTTTCAGCAAAGCGCGCCAGATTCCACCCGGCAATATAAGGCTGATTGCCATAGGCATAGCGGCCTTGCCTGTCAATCGAACTGAATACCGTTTCCGGGTCATAATGATCCATGAAAGCGCAAGGACCATAATCGATCGTTTCTCCGCTAATGGTCATATTGTCGGTGTTCATCACTCCGTGGATAAAGCCAACCATTTGCCATTTGGCTATCAGTGCGGCCTGACGCTTGATCACTTCCTGAAGCAGCGTAAGGTATCGATTTTCATCCGCTTCAACGTCTGGATAATGGCGCTTTAGTGTAGAATCAGCTAGGATCTGGAGTTCCTCCACTTGGCCCCATTTTGCAACGTATTGGAAGGTACCGACGCGTAGTTGACTAGCAGCCACTCGGGTGAGAATAGCACCAGGCAGTTCGGTTTCCCGGATGACGGACTCACCGGTGGTCACCACGGCTAGACTGCGGGTGGTAGGAATACCAAGTGCATGCATCGCTTCGCTAATAATGTATTCACGCAGCATCGGTCCAACGGCTGCTCGACCATCGCCCCCACGAGAATATGGCGTTCTCCCTGGTCCCTTGAGCTGAATATCAAACCGCTCACCTCGGGGAGTGGTCTGCTCCCCTAGTAGCACAGCCCGACCGTCCCCTAACATCGTGAAATGCCCAAATTGATGACCGGCATATGCTTGAGCAAGCGGCATAGCCCCGTCAGGAATCCGGTTGCCAGCAAGCACCGCTACCCCAGCTTCGCTTTGCAGTGCTTCGACGTTTAACCCCAGCGATGTCGCCAACGGTTCATTGAGTATGATCAGATTCGGTAAGCGAACAGGGGTTGGGTTGTGCCTGGTAAAAAATGATTTCGGTAGACGAGCGTAACTGTTGTCAAAGTTCCATCCTGTTTCTTTTATGTCTTTTATCATCGGATCTCCTTTTCTTCTTAAGTCTTTACGTATCCTAGTTTTTTCTTATACCTAAAATAAAAATCATAAACATTTCATGATGTTTTTAGTAATTAACTTTCCAAATCAACACAAGGTATCTCCTTTTAGTGTCTTCTATTACCATTTATTATATCCTTTCCACCCATAGATGACGCCCTTTAAATATTTTTTAAATCTGCTGTTCCTCCATCCTTATATATTCCAATTTAATCGCAAAACTGGAGGTTTGTTGAGTATAGCAAGACTTAAATCTACAAAGATAAAAAGCACTGTCAGTAATAATAAAATAATATAATTACATACTTTGAAGCCAGTCAAAATTTTTTATTTTAGTACTTGGTCTAAATCTAACTAGAATCATATATTTTATAGTGAGGATCCAATTTGAGCATTTTTTTTGTAACACATTCCATTTGAAATAGGTGAGGACAAAATGTTTGCTGTTCATTTTTTCGAAAACAAAAACCTTTTATTAACTCAGCTGCTTAACCGAGTACCTTCCGTAGGTGAAGATTTAACAATTAAAGGTCGTAAAGGAAAAGTTGCAAGTGTTATCAGTATGGATGAAAAAAATATCCATGTACAAGTTATCATAGAAATCGTTAAGAAAAATAAACTTATTGTAGATAATTCAAAAAAGAAAAAAAGGTAAATAATATTTGTATACTCCCTCCTTAAGGGATAATAGTGTTATTCAAAAAATTGAGAAGGAAATCAATACCAATTATGCTTTGAAAAGTCGTTTGTAATGATACTAAGGTTAGGTTGAGTAAACATATGAAAACAAAAAGAACGCACATGTTAGATATGTCTAATAGGTGCGTTCTTTGCTGACACTCAAAGTTCAATGAGTACCATAATTATTGCTATATGTGACAATTTGTCCTGTTTATTGGGATGTTATTCGCAATTTTCCACTTCCAAAGTGAACAATTGTATTCTTTCTCTGCTTCCTTAACCTATCGATTAAAGGGGAATCGTCCCCTTACTTATATCAGATAGTTTGAACTAGATAAATATAGTGTTATCCAGTCCATTCTAGTTAAATTAATTATCGAGAACGAC
The DNA here is from genome assembly GCF_031988165.1 of Neobacillus sp. Classification (NCBI taxonomy): domain Bacteria; kingdom Bacillati; phylum Bacillota; class Bacilli; order Caryophanales; family Bacillaceae; genus Neobacillus; species Neobacillus sp. The sequence continues at coordinate 128,509 of NZ_DALZYO010000010.1, read as the reverse complement.
TTTTTAACGAAAATAGTGCAAGTATAAAGATTTTTTTACTAGAAATAACTAGTAGAATGAAAATATTAGTCATGCCATCGTCATTATGTCGGCTAGAGCAGTGGGTATGTCAACCTTGGTTACCTGTTATAAACAACTGCTTCCAGCCTTTCAAGAAAAATCGTACCCACAGAGACTCAATATCATGTCTTTAACCACATTTCTTTGATATGATGTACACAAAAATAAAAGGTGAATTGTACCTGCTTTTATTCGCTGATACTGTATATAAAGAGGCAATATTTGAAAAGAAAAAAACATCTCTAAACGTTTATGTTAGTTCAGATAACATTATACCCCACTAGTAATAAAGGAATTAGGATAAAACCCCAATATCATTTCCGCCTCAACGCCTGCAAAATTTCCTGTTCGAGAAACACATGATTCAATATGAACTCGAAAATTTAGTACATTAATTACCTAATAAAAAGGTTTTTGGGAATATTTGTAGAATATAAATCTATAATATAGAAAATAAATAAACTGTCCGTTACTCAACAAATACTCAACTATCCTGAAAATTAAATTTTCCTTCAGAGGAGAGCGTTAATTAATAAATCTATGAAATATAGTTGACTGGATTAAGGTTAGTATCAGTATTGACACTTCCTAACCATTTTCATTCACTGTGGTGCAGCTCTGCTGCATGAGTGGCTAAAGGGCAGGATTCAAGGAACAGGAGGTATAGATATACTTAGTAGAAAATTATTTGCAGCATTTTTAACGTCAATCATTGATTTTTTTATCGTACCAATATTTTTTACTTATGATTCTGATTCCTATTTTTCAATAGGATTAGCGGTAAGTATGGTAACTGTGCCTGTGATATTTGTCGTTGGTGTGCTTACGTCAATGGCAATTGAATCATTAGGTAAAAGTAACCACGTAATTTTTTCTTATGTAAAACATTTGATGTGTGCCATTCTTTGTGCGATATTATTTTCATTCACTAGCTCTGACCTTTTAATAACGGCTTTTTATGTTTCCATTGTTTATGTTACGACCTTCTTTATCATTGATTGCATCATTAAAAATGTTGAAAAAAGAAAAGAACAAGTTATAACAAATTAGGGGGGGGGTTGAGGATTCACCTCCCGAAATAACAAAAAAAAATCAGAGTTGACCTATAAATTGGGTACAACTCTATTTTTTGTTAAAAGCAACAATATAAATTAACATAGCCAGCTAAAAAGAAACCGTTTATATATTTTGTAGAACTCACCATATAGTTAAAAACAAAGACACAAAAATAATCTTTTATTATCTTTAAAGAGAGATCTATATTATGGAAAAAATTTCAATCATTACTGCATAGAAAATAGCAAATAATATTAGTTAGCAGAGTTGGACTATGAACGGAAGAAAAATCTAGGATTAAAAGAATTAGTTTTGGTTGTGCTCAAAAGATTTGGTGAAAGTGTCCCAGACCAAATTTAATAACTTGGGTTGAGATGTTTTTTTCACCAATGGTATTACCAAAGATATAAAAACCCTTTGATAATGAAAATTTTATAACCGAATAAAAATTAGATTGGAATTAAAAGATTAGGTAAACATCTAAACAAGAGAGGATTATTTGGGTCTTTTCCTTTGTAGTAGGGATTAGTTAATTCTTCATTTTTCATATGAAAAGGAGTACGACCGTTAAGTCTTACCTCAGATTGTAGGCAAAAGGCATCCGAATGACTATACGGATGCCTTTTTATTAAATTTATGTTCGTAAGAGCAGAATTTAATCCTAGCCTACTCCCATTATTACGCCATTTTAGGATTTTTCCATAAGCAACTGGCCCTCTTTTTAGTTCATTTTGTTGCCAATAAGACACTTTCTCTGTATCATTACATCAATCTTATATTGTTCGTAAACCGTTACTAATTTAACCGACTCATTTCTTTAATAAGTTTGAAGTCTATAGCATTTTTCCATCGGGCCCTAGTTTATAACCATCAATAGTAGTATTAAACGCCATAGCTCCACTACTATAAAAATAGTACCAATTGCTTCCTATATATTGCCAACCTGTTTGCATGCCACCTGAAGAATTGAAATAATACCATGTGCTTCCAATAGACTGCCAACCTGTTTGCATTGCTCCTGATGAATTGAAGTAATACCATGTGTTTACAATTGATTGCCAACCTGTTTGCATTGCTCCTGATGAATTAAAATAATACCATGTGCTTCTAATAGACTGCGAGCCTGTTAGCATTGCTCCTCCTGAATTGAAATAATACCATTTGCCCCCAACAGACTGCCAACCTGTTTGCATTGCACCTGATGAATTGAAATAATACCATGCACCTCCAATAGATTGCCAACCTGTTTGCATAGCACCTGAAGAGTCAAAATAATACCATGTTCCTTCAATGTATTGCCAACCTTTACCTGAATTCGAAAAATCTATAATTTTGTTCGCATAAAGATCCCATGGTGTTCTTGAACCTTGGTTGTGTGTATAAAGTGTTCTATAACCCTGTCCATCATTTCTAAAGATTCCCATCGAAGGAAATAGAGTATGATATCCTCTCATATTAGTTGTTCCATCTCGATATATTTCAGAGCGAAATTCATAATCGACAGGAGGAGCAAAAGTATAAAATGGATTCCCTGCCTTGTGTAAAAAATTAATATCCACCATAGATTGAGTTTTTTTGGTTACGCCTAAATAAACATTTTCACCTGAAGCTAGTTTTTCAGATTCATAAATATATTGTCCATTCGAATTCTTAGAATACTGTTTAGTAATTCCAACACTTTTAGTTTGTATAACACTTCGATCACTCCAGTTTATTGTTGCAGTTAAAGAAGACCTAGTACTCCCATAGGCATCGATTGTTGTTCTATTATCAGTAGAATAGTAATATTTTGAAGATCCTGGGCCTGGAAGATACCCATTGTACTTATCAGTATTCAAAATCATAGTGTTAATCCTAATCGATGACTGGGATGGTAACGATTGTAAAGCACTAACTATCCGCGAATTAACAAATTCATCCAAGGATATAGGTGCACTTAATTTTGGAAGAGTATTAATTTGTGTAGATATTACAACTATGTCATATGGATTATTTTCTAAATCAGTGATAGCTGTCTCAAGTTCAGAATGTTCAGAATCATGCGTTTCATCTGAATTTTCATTCTCTTCTTCATCAACACTATACTGTTTTATTGGAACACCCTCACGAAATTCTTCTTGTTGTACTCTTTTTGCGTAAGCAATTAACTTATGCTTCAGATCTTGTATCTTTTCGTCGGAGAATTTAACTTTTGTTTCAATAGTATAGTTGTATACCGTATCTTCACTAAGATTTTCATCGACAAACAAGCTGTCTAATACAGTACCAAGAAGTTCTCCATTCCTGTATACATTGTATTCTTCCGATTTTTCTACTGATGGCCAATCTAATACAATACTATTGTCATTAGCAATAACATCAACCCCTATATTTCTATATGTTTCATCCTCAATAGGGGTAAAAACTTTCAAATAAACATTATCAATAATAGTATCGTTATCATCAATAGCAGAAATAGAGTATTCATTTAAACTTCCTTCATCCAATTCTTCTTGAGTAAATTCAGAAATATTACCTAAATAAACTACATCCTCACCACATTTAACAACATACTTTTTTGCCCCTTCAACATCGTTCCAATCTAGTAAAATATGATCTGGCTTTTTTTTAATGACGAACTCACCTAATTTGAAAACACCCTTTTTTTCAGAAACCACACTAGAAATACTACTCCAACCAGCTCCAGTAAAAATTAAAACTAACGACAATAAAGATACCAACAACTTCCTGAATTTCATATTTCAACCCCCTTTCGAGAGTATTCTACCATAAATATTACTATAATTGTAAAAATAAGGTAATTTTATAATATTACTATTTTTTTGTGAGTTTACAAAAAAAACAATAGGATAAATATTGAAAGTATTAATGTTACAAATGGAAAGAATATTGGATAAAATAATGTTAGGTACCCTATAATTTCCTTATACTTCACATTTTAGGTCATTTATGCAGCTTAAACTCTTCCGCTGCATCTTTTTTTAACACAAGAGATTCAATAACAAATGCCTTTTCAAATCCATCTTTTATCGCATTCGTAATCGAACCTGGATTGTTAGCGTCGCCTATTACATAGACATTATGAAAATGTTTGCGATAGGACTCTTCTAATGGATTATAGGCCCCCGTCCCCATGGATAACACAACATGATCCACTTCCAATTCCAATTGAAGTGCTGATAATTCATCCTCGACAATGATGGAATTTGCAAGGATCTTAGCTACTTTTTGACCTTCGAAAATCTCGACATTTGCCTTTTTCAAACGATTTAGGAGCATCAATCTTGTGGGGGCTGAGACTTTTTCACCAGTGGTAGTAGGGATTTCAACCAATGTCACGTCGTTCCCCATTGCAGCAAGCTGTCTGGTTACACTATAACAAACCATCCCACTTCCGATTACTGCGATTCTTTTGTTCCTAAATGCTTTTCGTTCCAAAAGAACATCTTCATAATCACACACATTTGTAAGGTCATTTCCTTCTATATCCGGAATAATGGGTATAGCACCAGTTGCTAAGAAAACAGCATATGGCTCTAAAGATTTAATCATTTCTACTGAAGCCTCAGTATTAAGGCGAACATCAACATGTAATCGTTCCATTTCATTGCGATGATAATCAATCATCCAATTCATTTTCTCTTTTGGTATTGGTGAAGTCACTAGGTTCAATTGCCCACCAAGTTTATTGTCCTTCTCAAATATGGTGACACCATATCCCTTTAATGAAAGAACTCTTGCCGCTTCCATTCCACCAGGGCCACCACCAACGACAGCCACATTCCGCTTTTCCTCTATCGGCTTGATTTCTTTAAACTCTCGTTCTCGTCCTGCCCTAACGTTGACCGAACACTGAACATGAGCAAGGGATCTTGTACAATGAAGACAACAAATACACTTGCGAATCTCTTTTTCGCGGCCTTCCAATGTTTTCTTTGCCCATTCAGGATCTGCGATATGGCCTCGTCCTAATGCAATAAAGTCGGCTCTTCCCTCTAATAAAATGTTTTCCGCGAATTCTGGTTCCCGAATCACCCCAACAGTAATCACTGGGATTTTCACTTCTTTTTTAATTTCCTCTGCAAGGTAAACTCTCCAGCCTTGTTCGAATAACATCGATTCTATTATTTTATCCATAGAATTATAGTTTCCTGCACTGGCATGTAGTCCATCTACTCCTATTTTTTCTAAATATCGGCTAATTTCCTTGCTCAATTTTACGTCTTGTCCACCTTCATCAAACTCATCCACACTTAGTCGTACCGTAACGGGGTAATCCTCACCACATTTTTCCTTGATACCATCAACAATTTCCTCTATAAATCGCATTCTATTTTCAAAGCTGCCGCCATATTCATCGGTACGGAGATTAGTATTAGGACTTAGAAACTGGTTAATTAAGTAGCCGTGCGCACCATGAAGTTCCACGCCATCAATGCCTGCGATTTTACATCTGAATGCACCCATTACAAACTTATTCACTAAATCTTTCACTTCTGCCGTCGTTAATTCCCTTGGTTCTTCTCCTACCGCAGCACAAGTTACCGGACTCGGAGCTACAATTTGTTTTCCACCGGTGAGCTGCGAATTTGATTCTCTACCTGCATGATGAAGCTGAACAAATATTTTTGCATCATATTTATGTACTGCATTAGCTAATCGATGCATCCCTGGTATGAAACGACCTTCATCTATTCTTAGTTGATTCATCGTCCCTTTCCCTAATTCATATTCGATAGATGTAAATTCAACAATAATTAACCCAGTTCCGCCTCTAGCTCTTTCTTCATAATAAGCAATTTGATGGTCTGTGATCTCACCATTAGGACCTGCCAAGTTGGTTCCCATTGCAGGCATCACAATTCGATTCTTCAAAACTAAATTCCCAATGGTTCCATTTTCAAATAAATGATTATACTTCATTCAAACTCCTCCTTAAAGTTTGTTCAATACTTCACATAAGCTATTATAAAAAAAATATTCCCAACACTAATTATAAACGAACGAATCAGAAATACTGTGAAATTGAAGTGACATTTATTTGCTGAAAAGGTATCGGCCATCAGAGTACCCAATAGTCTCCCATTTGCAAGAAGGGCACCTTTTGTCCATGCCTCCCTGATCGTTTCATGCCATACATATTTGCCTACTAGACGGAAATAATACGATTGATATTTCAAGGCAAAAAAGAGGGAGACATTATTATGAACTATCGAATATTTAAAGTGATTAACCAGTTTGCTGGGAATTCTCGTATTTTAGATTTCATTATGATCACCATTTCCAAGAGAGCTCGGTTTGTCTTTCTTTTCGTGTTACTCTTTCTTTGGTATCGCAACTGTTTTTGTAAAAAAATGACATTAAATGTTGGTGTAACAGCTAGCGCGACGTATCTGCTCAGCATGGTGATTAAACTATTCTATTTTAAGTCAAGACCGTTCTTGAACCATGGAGTTCATCTTTTACCTCCGGTCCCATCAAAAAAAGACTCTTCGTTTCCAAGTAAACATACTGCTCTTGCCTTTGCCTTGGCTGCTTCTGTGTTTGTTTATCACCGAATATTGGGCTTGAGCTTGTGGGTGATTTCCATCCTAGTGGGGTTATCACGTATTTGGATGGGACAGCATTACCCTTCAGATATCATCGGCAGCGCCATCCTTGGAAATGTCACCTCCTTCGTGGTTAACCTAACTGAACAGCTTTGGACTCCTTTTGTAACTAGTATCTTTCGTTCGTACACTCATTTACGTTCTTCTTTCCGGCAATTATAAAGTAAACTTGAGGGATCATCCATCTTAGCTTGGATCATCCCTTTCTGATTTTCTTCCTACCTTCACTTTTACCCCACTTTTTTGTTTAGCATTGTTATACTCCCGAATCATGACCTTCGTTTCTTATGTTAATTTTTGATGAGGGAATGGATTATTGCTATACTCAACCTATGAAAGAGTTTCAGTGAAAAATAAGGTGAGTAAATCATGAAGAGATATGCTAATTTGGATCATGTGACAAGTAACAAATCGTTTAAGGATATGAGAAAGTGGCAGAAAGAAAGAAGAACGAAAGTGAAGGATTTATCAGTTAACATCGAACAGTGTCCAGATAAAAAGGTGAAAGAAATAAACGAAAACAGCGGCCAGACCTCTTATACATGGATTGGTCACTCTACCTTTTTGATTCAGCTGAATGGTGTAAATATTTTAACGGACCCTGTGTGGGCCAAACGGATGGGATTTCAAAAACGATTAACAGAACCGGGTATTTCATTAGCAGACCTGCCGGAGATTGATCTAGTTGTCATCTCTCATGGTCATTACGACCATTTAGACTTTCCTACTCTGAAAAAATTAAAAGGGAATCCCCACTACTTTGTCCCTGTTGGATTGAAGTCCCTTTTTTTCAAAAAAGGCTATCAGAAAGTGACCGAGATGAGCTGGTGGGAAAGGGTCGAACACGAAGGAATAACCGTTCATTTCGTCCCAGCCCAGCATTGGACGAGACGGTCGCTGCGAGATATGAATACTTCCCATTGGGGCGGCTGGATTTTTCAAACCCCACAAGAATCGTTTTATTTTGTTGGTGATACTGGCTATTTCAGCGGCTTTCAACAAATAGGAGAGCAATTTACAATTGATACGGTATTTATGCCGATTGGGGCATATGAACCGGAATGGTTTATGGCCGATGCCCATATTGCACCGGAGGACAGTGTCAAAGCTTTCATTGAATTAAAGGCAAAATCCTTCGTGCCAATGCATTATGGCGCCTATCGGTTAGCAGATGACACGGGACCAGAGGCATTAGACAGCTTATACCGTGAATGGGAAACCCAGCAGCTTCCTCAAGAACAATTAAAGGTGCTCTTACTTGGCGAAACCGTGATAGAATCGGGTGCCTAATTTGGCAAAAAGTGCTTATCACGGTTCGTAAAAGGAAACCAAGACCTTACCTAGAAACGTAAAAAGGCAGGTGAATTGAGGTCCTATGATCACCTGCCTCTTTTTTTCAATTTATAAAGACTCATTTTTATTTCCTTTTCCATTTTTCGAAAAAAAACCTCCAAACCTTTGTTCGCCGCTCCTTCTAATACCCGCTGACCAGCTAAAGCAAGTGCACCGGTTAGCTGAGCATCAGCACTAATGGTTAACTTGGATTCTCCTTGGAGTTCAATAATATTTATCCCTGCTTTAGCATCTATCTCCCCAAGAGTACTTTTCCCTTGAACAACTAGCTGATAAAAAGATGGCGACCTCTCATCAACTAGCCGAATTTCAAGAATTAAACGATCTTGAATGGGACCAATATTAATCTCAAATTCAGCTTGGTATACTCCTCTTGAACTTTCTATAAATGACTTACAACCTGGGAGAGAGTTCCTAAGAACTTTTTCATCTTTTATATACTTCCAGACAATTTTCCTTGGCAAACCGAAGTAATAATCGTACTTGACTTTCAACGTTTTCCCTCCAATTGAATACAGGATAAAATAATAAAGGGTCCTTCACCAAGTCATCATTCAATCCTTTTTATCATTCACTATAATTATTATTCAAGGGGGAAATGAAAATGTTCAAAAAATGACATGAAGGCGTGTAATCAACGGTTTACAATACAAAAAGGCATCGAAAAAATCGATGCCTTCTCTTGGTCATTTCATTACTAAAAATCATATCTAATATTTCAAAATTGGTTTTCATATTCGAGCTCGGAGGCTTTGGGAAATAGATTCCCGTTTAGTTTAACGAACTTAGTGTTACGTTTAATTCTTTTGATCTCGAACTGAAAATTTTTATTTTTATCATGATCAATAAGAAAGCGAGCAGAGCAAATATAATTCCACTCCAGATGAGTTGATGTATCCCCAGTTGAGATATAAACCAGCCGCCGATTGAAGTTCCTAAAGTAATTCCCAGATTAGAAAATGAAACAAACAAGCTGTTACCGAACTCGGGAGCTTCCTTCGCCTCAGTGGTTAGCCATGTTTGACTGACAATAAGCCCGCCGGAATGCACTATCCCCCAAATAAATACGATAATAATCATCGGAATGAAATAAGAGCCCAAATAATAAGCGAACAAGTAAATTATCATATATAGGAGAGGGAATAGTATAACGGTCTTTGTTATACTTTTTTGCAAAAAGCCCCCAAATAAAAAATTCCCCAAAATCATGATGAGACCGAAGGCCATCAACATCATACTAATCCAGGAACCATTCATATGTGTAAGTTGTCCAAGATATTCGGCAAAGTAGCTGTACACGGAGAACATAGATGCAAAAATAAAAATAACTGTCACGATATTTAACCACAATTGAGGTTTACGTAATATACTAAGCTGCCTACCATAAGACAATTTTTCCTTAACAGGCATGGAAGGAAGCCAAGCTAATATTCCTACAAAGGCAATCGCACTTACAAAAGCCCCAAACAAGAAAGCAACCTCTAACGAAAACTGTTCCGCGAGATAAGAAGTCAAAGGCACACCAAAAGCAAACCCGACCGTTATTCCAGCAAAAACCTTTGTAACGGCTTTTCTGCTTTTTTCCGGAGGGACAAGTTTTGCTGCAGTTTCAAGGGCTACTGAAAAAAAGACGGGATGAAAAATGGCAGGAAGAATACGGAAAGCTAACATAACTTCGAATTTTGTGGTATAGGCATAAACAAAGTTTGAAATCGTAAAAATAAGTACAGCGGTTAAGAGAATAACTTTACGATTAATACCTGAACCGAGTAATGTCAGAAATGGACCTGAAATAGCAACAACTAAAGCAAATATACTTACAAGTCCTCCTGCCTGTGATGTTGATATATTAAATTTTTGAGTGATCTGGGGTAGAACCCCTACAATTCCCATTTCAGTTGTAATAATGCTGAATACACCTAAAGCTAGCATTATAATCAGTAAAGGGTTGACCTTTTTCATAAAAAAACTCCATTCCTTTGAGCTAAGACTGTAGAAAATGTTCACTTTCTAGTCGCTGTCTCTTTATTATAGTTAAACAAGATTTGCCATTCATAAAATCACATATTCATATATATAGATATGAACAAATAAAAAAAAGAATATCCTCCTTCCATTTAAAGTTCCTTTTGGATGTAATCGACAAATTCCTCTATAGTCTTTTCGTTCCGTCGGTAATACGTCCACTTCCCTATTCGATTTGATTCCAACAACCCAGCTTTTTGCATTGTTAACAAATAACTAGAAATGACTGATTGGGCAAGTCCTGCTTTAGCTTGAATATCTCCTACACATATACCAATTTGAAAATTGAGACCTTGTTGTAAATAGAGCTTTTCATCAAAGAATTCCTCTGGATTCTTTAGCCATAGCATAATTTGACGCCGTGTCTCGTTTGATAAAGCTTTGTATATCAATAAAGGTTCCATAAATACCATTATATCTATTTTTATAGATTTGTAAATATAGAACTACTCAATACATGGATACAAAAACTCTAAGTTAAAAGCTTAACAACTGAAAATAATGTCAAAAATAAAAACTTCACTGTAAGTATAGAATATTTAGTGAATCCTTCCAAACGAACCATTTCATTTGTTCCCGAACCTGAATAATAAAAAGATTGAAGGAGCATCAAATTTAAGGTGCTCCCATTTTGTCGTTGGGATAGAAAACGGAACCCGTTAAGAAGATCTTGTCTCTTTTTGTGTGGAATCAGTCATGAAAGTTCGTCCCATCTGTCGTTGCTTTGACGATGCCCTTGCGAATGACAAAGTCTCCGAGGTGCTCGCCTTCCTGCCGTTCTTTCGCGTAGTGGGAAAGAATGACACTCAGTTCTTTCAAAATTTGCCCCTCACCGATGTTTTCGAGGTACATTTTGCTTAGGCGACTGCCATCATGGGCCGCTCCGAGATACATATTGTATTTTCCTGGCGCTTTGCCGATAAAGCCGATTTCGCCGAGCGCGTGTCTAGCACATCCGTTCGGACAGCCGGTCATCCGAATGGTAATATCTTCGTCCCGCAGGCCGTGATCATCAATAATCTCCTCGATCTCGCTTATCAAAATCGGCAAATATCGTTCTGCTTCAGCCATCGCCAATCCGCAAGTCGGCAGAGCAACACATGCCATTGAGCTACGGCGAAGAGCGGAATAATGCTTTCCATCTGTCAATCCGTATTGTTCAATAAGTTCATTAATCTTTTTCTTTTGCTGGCTAGAGACATTGGCAATGATCAGGTTTTGATTGGCCGTCAGATGGAATTCGCCAGTATGAATTTTGGCGATTTCGCGCAGGCCAGTCTTCAGCTGATATTCATCAAAATCCGCGACCCGGCCGCCTTCGACAAACAGCGTAAAATGCCAGCTTCCTTGAACGCCTTTTACCCAGCCATAGCGGTCGCCGTTATGGTCAAAATGATATTGTCTAGCTTCATCCAGGCTCCAACCGAGGCGATTTTCCAGTTCGGATTTGACAGTTTCCAGCCCGAGTCGATCCACAGTGTACTTAAACCGGGCATTTTTGCGTTCAGAACGGTTTCCGTAGTCGCGCTGAATCGTAATGACTTTTTCAGCCAATTCATTCATTTGGTCCGGTTTACAGAAGCCGATTACTTTTGCGAGCTGCGGATATGTCGCTTTGTCACCGTGCGTCATGCCCATGCCTCCGCCAATCGCCACATTAAAACCAACAAGCTTGCCTTCTTCAACAATTGCAATGAATCCAAGGTCTTGTGAAAAAATGTCAACATCATTGGATGGCGGCACGGCGATACCAATCTTAAACTTCCGCGGCAAATAATTCGGACCATACATTGGTTCAACTTCTTCCACTTCCGGGGTGCTTGCCACTTTTTCTTCATCCAACCAAATTTCATGATACGCTCTTGTGCGTGGCAATAAATCATTACTCAATTTTTTCGACCATTCATATACTTCGGAATGGATTTCAGACTGATATGGATTAGAGGCGCACATGACGTTACGATTCACATCGCCACATGCGGCAATCGTGTCCAAAAGGGCGGCATGTATTTCCTGGATCGTTTTTTTCATATTCCATTTTAAAATTCCATGTATTTGAAATGTCTCTCGTGTAGTTAGTTTCAAGGTGCCATTGCCATATGTTTCGGACAGTTCATCCATGACGAGCCATTGATCCGGTCCTGCTACACCACCCGGCAAACGTACGCGCAACATGAACTGATAGGCAGGTTCAAGTTTTTGTTTTTGGCGTTCATTGCGGAGATCCCGATCATCCTGCAAATAGCTGCCATGATGCTTCATCAGACGGTTGTCATCATCAGGAATTCCTGCGCTGATAGGGTCCTGCATCACTTCCTTCAAAGTGCCGCGCAAATAGTTGCTTCTTTCTTTAATATCTTCAACATCACTTGGTTGACCGTCCGGCGCTTTTAAAATTTGCTTCACCATGTTGAAAAGACTCCTTTCCATCCAAAATCAGTATACATCCCGCTGGTAACGTTTTTGTTGTTGCAAATCGGCAAAATAAGCTTCTGCTTTTTCATGGCTCATGCCGCCTTCTTTTTCGATAATCTTAATAAGAGTTTGATGGACATCATGAGCCATATATTTCTCATCGCCGCATATGTAAACGGCTGCTCCTTCTTCAAGCCACTCGAACAGTTCTTTGCTGTGTTCAAGCATACGGTGCTGCACATACACTTTTTCTTCCGTATCACGCGAAAACGCAACATCCATTTTTGTCAGCACGCCGGCTTTCAGCCATTTTTGCCATTCGGTCTGGTAAAGGAAATCCGAAACGAAATGCTGGTCACCGTAGAACAGCCATGATTTCCCTCCCGCTCCCATTTCCTCACGTTCCTGCATAAATGAACGGAACGGTGCCACACCTGTTCCCGGTCCAATCATGATGATCGGTGTGTTCGGGTTCTGTGGCAGCTTAAAGTTTTCGTTATGCTGAATATAAACCGGAAGTGTATCCCCTGGGTTTAGACTCTCAGCGGCAAAAATAGAGCAAACGCCCTTTCGTTCGCGGCCATGTGCATCATAGCGAACGGCACCGATGGTCAAATGCACCTCGTCAGGATTCGCGCTTAAGCTACTCGCGATCGAATAAAGACGAGCAGGGATTTTTCGAAGAATGGAGACAAACTCTTGGGCAGTTTCGCCCCATTGACCAAAATCACGGACCAAATCAAGCAAATCACGACCTGTAAGATATGCTTTTAATTCTTCCTCATTGCCTGGTGATAACAGCTCATGTAAATCCTCATTCGCTGAAAGCTTTATCGCTTTTTCAAGAAGCGGTTTGGTTAAAACAGTAATTTCAAAATAAGAGATGAGCGCTTCTTTTAGCGGACGAACGTCTCCCTGCTTATTGACCGTCACCATTTCATCTGGATCCCATCTCAATTCCTCAAGAAGTATGTCAACAAGAAACGGATCGTTTTCCGGATAGATACCGAGACTGTCACCCGGTTCGAACGTAAGTCCTGATCCTTCAAGTGATAACTCAAGGTGGCGCGTTTCTTTATTCGAGCCACGTCCATTCAAATTGATGTTTTCAAGCACTTCTGCTTTAAACGGATTGGTTCTGGAGTATACAGATTCTACGGCTTGAGGTGCAGATTCATGAGCTTGATGTGCAGATTCGTGAACTTGAGGTGCACTTCCGTCTTGTGTTTCACTTAAGCTGTCAAGGACTCCATTAAGCCATTCGGCCGCTGACTCATCATAATCAACGTCACAATCAAAGTGCGGATAAAGTCGTATGCCGCCGAGTTCTTCTAGCCGAGTATCAAATTCTTTTCCCGTCTGACAGAAAAATTCATATGAGCTGTCCCCAAGTGCCAAAACAGAAAATCGGAGGTCGGCCAGCTTTGGTGCCCGTTTGCTGTGAAGAAATTCATGGAATGTGAGGGCGCTATCTGGCGGGTCGCCTTCTCCGTGTGTACTTACAACAATGAGTAGGTTTTGGACTTCCTTTAACTTTTTCGTTTTAAAATCGCTCATGGAAGAGACGGTTACTTGAAAGCCGATCCCTTCTAGCTTCCTTGCCGACTTCTTCGCCAGTCCTTGCGCATTACCTGTTTGTGATCCGTATAGAATGGTTATTTCTTTTGAAATTATTTGCTCGTTAATTTGAGCAGGAAGCGTTCTCAACTGTGCACTGGGGATTCCAGAAATGGAGAATAATTGGACCGCGGCAAGGTAGCCGCTTAGCCAGATTTTCTGTGATTCTGTTAACGTCGGTAGAATGCGGTTAAGGAGCTCTACCTGTTCCTGATTAAACGGACTGTTCATTACTTGAAGTTGCAACAATACCCACCTCACAAAGGAATATAAGCTTATCGTACGTCATTTATTTTTTGTTTTCTCTAAAGTGATTGGATATCAATCTGTTTCAGAATTAAGATTGCTTATTCATTTGATTATTGATCACTATTTTTTTTTCCGGTTACGAACAATAGGAACCTTTTATTGGTATAGTGACCTAATACGCCCTTTTTTCTGGGTTACGGGTGTTATGAACCTTTCATAACAACCATTGGCGCTCTTTTTTCTTGGGTACGGGCCTTATGAACCTCTCATAACGACCATAGGTACTCTTTTTCTAGGTTTCGACTACTAAAAATCTGCCACAACCTCCCTGCTTGTTGCCCGTTCGATTACAATATCTTCAATAATTTGTTGGCAGCTCAAAGGGCCAGTGAAGTAAATCGGCTGGCCTTGCTTTTGCCGCTTAAGCACCTCTTGGTTTACTTCAGCGATAAGGAGACCTGAAAATAATAAATAAGGAACGACGATTACCCTGCCGTCAGCTTTTTCACTAATAATCTCCAATCCCTCTCGCAGCCTTGGTTCGGCAGCAGCTAAAAAAGAAACAGAAACACGTTCAATTCCAAGCCGATCCCTGATTCCACCCGCAATCTCGGCAAAGTCAGTTTGAATCCCAGGGTCACTACTTCCCCTTCCAACGATCAATAAACGATCCTGTGGGAACACGTTAACTAAAGTTTTCCTGACAAGTTCAGCCACTGCATCAAGAATTCCCCCCTGTACACCGAAAGGATCCTTTACATTTACCTGAATTTGAGGATATCGGGCCTGCAAAAAAGACAGCGTTCGAGGGATATCCTGTTTTATGTGCCCGGCTGCCAAAAGGAACAGAGGGACAACGGTGATTTCAGTCGCGCCCCTTTCCACACACCGCATGAAGCCTTCCTTAATCAGCGGCTCAGTCAACTCAAGAAAGCTGATTTCCTGTATGGGCACATTTATCCTCCTAATCACTCTTTGGATAAAGGAGTTTACCTCCTCTGTCCCTTTTTCTGAGCGTGTCCCATGGCCAATGTAAAGAATTGCTTTCAAACGAATGCCCCTTTCTGAGCTCATCCGTGGACGACTGGTAAATTCGGCACAATTTCCTCATGAAACCAGTTCAATTTTTTGTGTAGACGGACGACCTCTCCAATAACAATCATGCTTGGATTGGATATCCTCGCTTCTCTCACCAACATATCTATCGTCTCAAGCGTTCCTACCACTGTTCTTTGGTCGGTTAATGTACCCCAATGAATGAGAGCGATTGGTGTCTGCGGTGATTTGCCATGCTCGATTAATTGTTTTACTATGCTCGTTAGGTGTGAAACCCCCATATAGACACAAAGGGTGTCAACTCCATTGGCTAGATGGTACCACTGGTGCTCCGCTTCGACATCTCCTGCCTGGTGCCCGGTAATAAATGCAAAGCTTTTACTCAAGCTTCGATGGGTGACAGGAATACCTGCATATGCTGAAACCGCAATACCAGCCGTAATGCCTGGGACAATTTCAAACGGGACATCATGCCTCACGCATTCCTCGGCTTCTTCACCACCGCGCCCGAAAACAAAAGGATCTCCTCCTTTTAAACGGACGACCTGATAACCCTTTTTTGCGTATTTCACCAGGAAATGGTTGATCGTTTCCTGCTTCATTGTATGGTAATGTGGAAGCTTGCCGCAGTACACCAGTTGTGCCCCTTCTTTCGCATGCTGCAAAAGTTCAGGATTTACTAGCCGATCATATAGGATGACATCAGCTTTTTGCAGGCATTGCAATCCTTTTACCGTAATCAGATCAGGATCACCTGGACCCGCACCTACTAAATAGACCTTGCCACCCATACCCCAAAACATCCTTTCTCAATTAGATCAGGTTCTTTTCTTGAAGGTATTTCAAAATTTGTTCCACAGCGTCTTTCACTGTCAAGAGGTCAGAACGTATGGTGATTTCCGGTCGTTCTGGTGCCTCATAGGGGGAATTGATGCCTGTAAATTCCTTTATTTCGCCGCTGTGAGCCTTAGCATATAGCTGTTTGGGATCACGGCGTTCACATTCTTCCAACGGGCAGTCGACGAAGACTTCAATAAACTCCCCTCTCTCAAAAAGGGCTCGAACCTGGTCACGATCAGATCGGAACGGGGAAATGAAAGCGGTTGTCACGACTGTGCCGCTATCAACAAACAGTTTGGCAACCTCGCCAATCCTCCTGATATTTTCGGTCCGATCCTGGTCCGAAAAGCCAAGATCACGGTTTAAACCATGGCGTATATTATCGCCATCAAGGACATATTCATGGATTCCCTGACGGTGTAGTTCATTTGATACAGCATTGGCAATTGTGGATTTACCAGATCCTGAGAGTCCAGTAAACCATAGTACGCTACTTCCGTGCCCATTTTTAATACGGCGGTCTGACTTTGTTACAGTTGTAGCATGCCAGGTGATATTCGTTGCTTTCGTCATTGTTCAATCTCCTCTCTAAACCGTCTGCTGCTCTTTCAATCCATCAATCAGCACCTCAACGACTTCTTTCCGGCTAAAGGTCGACGGTGGAAGAGTCCCAGAGCGCAGCATCTCTCTTACCTTTGTTCCTGATAGAATGACTCGGTCCTCGTTGCTGTGCGGGCAGGTTTTATCTGACGCCATTCCCTCACATTTATTGCAATAAAAGCTATGTTCAAAGAACAATGGTTTGATACCAAGCTCCTCTACAGTAAATTCACTAAATATGAGTTGTGCATCATAGGTTCCGTAATAATTGCCCACACCAGCATGATCACGGCCGACGATGAAATGTGTGCAGCCAAAGTTTTTCCGTGCGATTGCATGGAAGATAGCTTCTCTCGGTCCTGCATAACGCATGGCTGCAGGATACACACCAAGCTGAACACGATCTGCGGGATAGTAATTTTCAAGCAGGACACGATAGCTTTTCAAACGGACATCGGCGGGTATGTCATCAGACTTTGTTTCTCCAACAAGTGGGTTGACGAATAGACCATCAACCGTTTCCAAAGCGGCTTTTTGGATATACTCATGGGCCCTGTGAATCGGATTCCTCGTTTGGAAGCCAACAACTGTCTTCCAACCCTTTTCTTCAAATAAAGCCCTTGTTTCTCGAGGTTCGAACCACACGTCGCTAAATACTCCTTTTTCTTGTTTTTTCACAAGGGTCACTTCGCCAACCAAGTAAATCGATCCTCTTTCATATAGTCGTTTAACCCCTGGATGGGCAAGTTCGTGAGTTTTATATACCTCAAGTGCTTCTTTGTCTAAATCCGGTTCAAACCATTCAGAAACTTTAATCACTCCATAAACTTGGTTTTCAAATACTAGCTTGATTTCTTCTCCTTCTACAAGTGTTCCGGCCGTTTCATAAGAAACAGGAAGCGTCACCGGAATGGACCAAATCGTTTGGTCCTGAAGGCGCATGTTTGCTACAACAGATTCATAATCGGCTTTTCCCATAAACCCTGTCAGCGGACTGAACAGCCCAACACCGATCAATTCCAGGTCGCTCAAAGCGATTGCGTCAATTTCAAGCTCTTTTTCTACATGGGTAAAATCAAAGTATGGGTCAAATGCATGAATAAGTTTTCCTCCATGAGGTCTTGGTAAAAATGACAACAGAATCAAACCCTTTCTCTTTTTTAAATGGTTACTCGCGAAAAATTTGCGATTTTTAAGAGTTTTTTTGAGGAACCACTCTTTCATTGATGTGCTTTAGGCGAATACCGACGTTTTATTTTTGATAATAAGACTTTTATTTGTGAATACATCTAGGTTATTTGCGAATATCAGATTTTTATTTACGGAGCAAATCTTTGAGTCTACATTCTAGCAATATTATTCTTTTACAACTTTCGGCGCTACCGTTATCGAAGTCCTTCTTTTCATTAATGACAGCACACCGAACACGGAAATCAAGACTCCTCCCATTGCAATGATTGGATAGAAATTATGTTCGATGATCAAATTTATCAGGGTGTAGGACAGGACCATCGATAGAACGGGTGAAACAATCCAAACAGTAAGCATTTGTACAACGATGTCTTTTTTCAATACCGCCCTGCCATGTTTGGCAAAGCCAATTCCGATAATCGAAGATGTCGTAATTTGTGTCAGCGGAACTGGAACCCCGAATAAGGATGCAACGGTAACAATGCTCGCGCCTGTGCCTGAGATCACACAACCTTCTTCAAGTCTGAGGGCCGTTATTTTTTTACCATTTGTTTCGAGAACACGTTGTCCTAGCAGAAGTGCCCCTATTGCCACGAATAATCCACCCCAGAAAATGCCGTTTTCCGTGCTGAGGATTTTGGCACCGACAAGCGGTCCAACCGCATTGGCTACATTATTCATCCCAGCTGAAAAAGCTTCAAACAACCCCATGATTACCACAAGAGCGGCAAGGAATGGAACAGATTTTCGCTCTTCCATCCATCTTTTGAGCCTCTTGTCTTTTAACAGGTAGCAAGCAAGGATGGCAATGACAAAAGCAGCTATAGGTGTAAGGAGCCAAAAAAACATAATCCAGACGAGATTGCTCAGAAATATAGATTGATAAACGATCCCTGCCCCGACCACAGATCCAACAGCAACCTCACTAGTAGAAAGTGGAATTCCAAAGATATTTGCCAAAAATAAAGACAAGGCTGCGGAAGCTAAAACGATCAAGGCAATGGGCACGGTAAAGGTGCTGCTAGGGACAATCCCATTGCCGATTGTTTTGACCACTTCACCACCGCCAAAATAGGCCCCGAGAAATACAGCGATACCGCAGAGAAACAAGGCCAGCCGTTTATTAACCACACCTGATCCATAGGAAATACCCATTGAAGCCGCTGCACCACTCGCTCCAATATTCAATGCAAAAAATAATCCTATCGTAATAGCCAATATTGTAAGCAAAAGAAAATTCCTCCTTTATACCGCATGAACGAGCAGTAATCCCCTTACTTAAAAATTTGATAAAACCTAGAGGGGAATGTGAAGGATTAACGATCTGTAAATACCGATTGGTCTAACCAGCAAATAGTAAAAGGGTGTGCGCCCCCGCTACTATTTGAAGTTTCCATTAGCGATCGTGCAAACCACACTCCGTTTTGTTGCTTCCCGCCCAGCGTCCTGCACGTGAATCACCACTAGCGCCTGTTGGTTGGGTACAAGGAAAACAACCAATGCTCGGGTAGTGATGGTCATGCAATATGTTGTACGGGAGGCCTTTTTTCTTGATGTAAGACCAAACATCATTCCATGTCCAGTGAATCAATGGACAGATTTTAATATTCTGGAATTTTTCATCTTTATTAATGAATTCTGTGTTTGCCCTTAATAGTGACTGTTCTCTGCGAAGCCCCGAGATCCAGGCATGTTTTCCTGCCAACGTCTCTCTTAATGGAATGACTTTTCGGATATTACAGCACTGATTGGGTTCCCTTTTCCATAAAGCCGAACCATATCGTTCCGCTTGTTCGTCGAGACTAAGGTTTGGTTGTTTCCGCTCAATTCTTAACGTCGGGAAACGTTCCTCTATTCTGTCAATGACCTCATAGGTTTCCGGAAAGTGTAATCCTGTATCTAAAAAAACAATATCGGCATCCTGTTTAACCTGCTGAATCAAGTCAATCAACACAATCGCTTCTGCACCGAAACTTGAGGCATATACAATCTCATCCCCAGGATAAGACCGGTAAGCCCACTCTAGTACAGAACGTGCTCCTTTTGTTTCATCATCATAATAAAAACTGTCAGATATTTGGTTCCAATTCTTATAAGTTATAGTTACAGTCATTGCTTCAAACCTCCTATTTACCCACTAAAAAAAGGCAGCCTCCCACGCAGATAAGGTGGAGACCGCCTCTAGTTTTTCTAGTCAGCGATTTTTATTCGAATGAAGACGAACCTTTTCATTTTTCTCAAGTTGCACAATTTTTCCATCTTGGACAATTAGTGTAATTGAGCCAAATTTTAATGCTACCAGCATTTTCTCAAGATATGCAAAGATTTCTTCCCTCTCATCTGATTTCAGCTTGAATCGCCCTCCTTTTAATAAAACATGAACATTAAGACAGGCGTTATGACTGCTGGTTAACACCTTATCATCCAAAATGAAAATCATTTTGCTGGAATTAGCACCTTGCTTTGCAGGTTGCCGGGCTTCATTGGGCCATTCCCTCAGCCACTCTTGATAAGCGTTTTAATAATTGATGAAATTAATCCTATCATACCAATAGGTTTTATGTAAATAAAAATTTTTTAATTTTTTAAATTTTGGATTTTCATTAACTTTTTTACCTTTATTGTAATAAGGTGGAGGGCGATGTCCATGTTAGAAAGCATTTTCATCAAATTGCCTATGAGTTTGTTAGGAAGGAATTAGCAATTGATACAATTCAGCAATAAATTGAAAGCACTTTTTTGATTGGATTGTAAAAAAAACGAGCAGTTCCAAATGGAAACTCCTCTCCTTCATAAAATTGTAATACTCTTGTAACGCAACTGTCAGAATGAATTGCTTAATATTTGATATAGTAAATAGTATGAACATTTAGAAAATTAAGGTAAAGTAACTAGAATGAAACTAAATTATTTTAAAAAGAAAGTAGTGATGTAAATGATCAAAAAAATGCTAACACTTTTGAGCTTAATCATCATGCTTGCTGCAGTTGGGAACGATTTATTCATCCAAAAGGTTAATGCGAAATCGTTAGGTGTGTTACAAAATCAAGAGGATTTGAATCCTATTAAGCTACCTACCACTCAAACGAATCAATTATCAGCTGAACCAGAATTTCCTAATTATCAAGGAAACATTGCCAGTATGAAGCTGCTTTCCACGAAGATTCAAGAGGATAATCAGGAAATATTAAAGATAAATAAGTCAGATGTCGATAAACTTGAAGAAGATATTAGTGTTTTAAATGGAAGGTTAACCGCACAGTCAAACAAAGAAGCTACTACCTCTATTGAAAGTGAATACATAAGTACGGTCATCAATGCAGGAAATAAGTATATTGGAAACTCTGTTTATGTGTTTGGTGGCGGAAGAAATGCCAACGATATTGCCAAAGGAAGATTTGATTGCTCCGCCTTTGTTCATTGGGCATTTGCACAAGCGGGTCTCGAAATCGGCTCTAATACAGATGCCATTAAAAAGGAAGGGCGTCAGATTTCTCCACAAGAAATGCAGCCCGGAGATTTAGTGTTTTTTGATACGTATAAAAAAGACGGACATGTAGGTATTTATATTGGAAATGGAAAATTCATTGGCTCACAAAGCTCTACCGGTGTCGCTATAGTAGAAATGACAAATAGTTATTGGAAAAACGCCTTTAAGGGGCATGTCATTCGAATTTAAGAAAAAAGGCTTACTTTTTACAACTGGGAATAACACTGTCTTTTTAAGCTGTTGATTCGCTAAACATGGATCACAGTCACTAGACATCCCGATTGTTGAAAAATGGAATTTTTACGTGAAATTACAACTTTTAGAAACTAGTTTTGTCAATTTAAGTCTATAGAGGAACCAGAAATAGTTTTTTTATCTAGGACCTTAATGTTAGGCCAATTTGGTCTTGTTTAAAGCCCTAATCTCTCCTATTACTATTAAAAAATAGATAAAACCATCTACTATTATGAGATGTTTTCTATCAAGTAAACTGCTAACTTTTTAAAGGACCTTCCCTAATGCCGCACCATTAATAGATGTATAACTTGAAAAGTGAATACTTTTCTTCCCTTGCTTTCATTATTTGGAAGCTAATAAAACTGGGTTTTCCAGCGATTTAGGACTAATTAACTATTATAAATTCAGACTTTTGTATATATTTCGATTATTGAAATAATGTTATCATTTACATGTACATATTACTATTTTAGGAGGTTGATGGATTGAGGAAATTGAAGAGGACTCTCATTTTTTTGGTTAGTTTTTTGACTGTGGCAGTATCTTCGACAGTCTACGCTGCACAACCGGGATTATCAGATTTCCCCCAACCGGTTGACTCCCAGTCTTGGACTCTTCCAAGGGATATGACGTGGAATGATTACCGTCCCGTTCCTGGGGTTGACTGGAACACTGCAAACATTAAAGCAGAAAGGGTCATCAAGGGTACACTAATCATTGTAGATTTCCAAGACAGAGAGTTTATCTTAAGCCAACCTGTAGGCTCGGAGATAGCCGGTAACCCAATTGGTACTGGAAATATACCTCGCAATCAGCTCGGCAAGTTTTGGGAAGATTTTCTCAACAAGCCTTCACCATCTAATAACTACCGAACAGTAAATGAATACTGGAGAGAGAATTCATTCGGTAAGTGGAAGATCGAACTTAAAGCCTTCGGTCCTTATAAAATGGATGGTAATGAATTCGAGGATGGACTTAACGAGTTCGGGCAAACAGTAAACATGCCTGCTGGTTTCAAAGGAAGAAATCTAAGAACTGAGGCAGTTGCAAAAGCTCAAGCTGATATTGCTGCTTCAGGAGAAAAGTTTGATTTTAATTTTATTGTCCATGCTGGCTACGACGAATCGGGAGTTTGGCAAGAGTTTGGCGAAATGATGTTTCAAAATGCTAATACGGTAACTAATCCATTCGGACCAATTGTTGCCGGTACGAATGTCCCTGGGATGCCTAACTCTGCTGTTACCCGCTATGTCCCATGGACCTCCTGGTATGCTGCTAAAAGTATTTGGTCAAGTGCCGGTGGAGGTACATCTATTCAAGGGGAAAATGATGGTATGGGTACCTTCGCCCACGAATTCGGTCATATCATGACCCTGCTTGATAATTACAACAATCCCTATGCAATTCCTGTATCCAGAACCTACTCCGGTCCATGGGAATTAATGAGTCGCGGTAGTTTCAATGGCCCAGGAGGTCCACACACACGCTGGATGGTCCCATCAACTTTAGGGGCATCCGCTCCATCACACCATATGCTTCGCAATAAAATTAAACAAGGCTTCCTATCACCTGATCAATATCTTAACCTTGACCGTGACAAGCTAGCTGAAACCGGGCCAGTCTTCGCTGATATCCTTGCACGAGAGGTACCGACTGGAAGCGAATTTGGGCGTACCGGATTACAAGGTATCAATATTACCATGGTCGATAACACTCCAGCTAACTCTCTAAACGACGATTGGCGTGCTGACATGCAACGAGGCGCGAAATGGTACAATAACTATACACTGGAAGTAGTCGATCGAGTTGGCTTTGATTCCTTTACCCCAGACTCAGGTGTATTGTTGGCGAAAACAAAGAATAGTGAATCGGCACCTAACATCTGGGTAGTTGACTCTCATAAGGAAGATATCAATCAAATAGACTTCAAAAGGCCTGATGGTTCACCTGCGATGGTTTCCAAGGGGGATTACCAACAGTTGGCAGATGCCCTCTTCAAGGCAGGGACCGCTGACGGCGTTGTCAGTGAGTATACAGATGAGTATAATCGTCTCCACTTCTACATTTTAGATAAGAAATATGACGCTAAAGGTGCTCTTTCTTATCGGGTGGCAGTACGACATATGGATGGTGCGGGTTCATTTGCTCGTGGCGTAGCAGTTACCAACGGTAGTTCAGAATTTGCTACACCAGGGAAGGTAGCAACCTATTACTTCAATGTAACGAATACTGGAAAAGCAACGGACCTTATCCGACTTAATACCCAAACCGATGCTGGCTGGGATATCCAGTTACAACATAATGTAATTGAAGTAGAAGCAGGTAAAACAGTAGCTGTCCCGGTTTATGTGAAGATTCCTAAAGGTGGTAATGTTCAACCGGTTCCGACCAACCTTACCTTTACAAGTACATCAGAGACTGAGCCAGGAAAGACAGCCACTTCCACACGCCGGGTTGGCCCTGGTAATGGAAAATAAGAAAAGCGCAAGCGCCCGTTAAGCGGCGTATGGACTGGAGCACTTTGACTGAGATAAAGGAAACACGGAGAGCGATAGCGATCCGATGTTGACTTATCGTAGGGAAAAGGGCGAAGTACACTAGCCGCTGGGCGCTGGAGCTGGACAATTCTCAAAGTCGAAAATTTTTTACTTTCTCATCTTTTAAAAAAAGCTAGTTTAGGAGGAAGTGCCGTAATGGTACCTCCTCCTCTTTCATTTTTATCGCGCTTCAAGGGACTCTATACATTAGGCTTTGTTCTCTTTGATGTTGATGATTTATTAAACGAAACGAACGGTGACCCAGATAATTTAACAAGCTAAGAATTAGAACAATTATTCAGTTAACATAATAATATTCCAATAAACTTTATTTCATAAACCGAATTGTTAATGTGGCCTTAGATATTAAATAAAACGGGCAGCCTCTTAAGGGAGACTGCCCGTAATTAATTTCATATCTAACATGGCCATTTATAATTGTGCGAATTCACTAACTAACGCATCGAAACGTTTAAGGGCCTGATTAATGGGTTCAGGTGTGGTTAAATCGACTCCTGTTTTCTTTAATAATTCTAGTGGATAATCGGAACTTCCACTCTTTAAAAAGTCTAAATAGGCAGTTAAGGTGGCTTGATCCCCAGTTAATAGCTTTTCGGCAATATGAATAGCGGAGGCAAAGCCGGTTGCGTATTTGTACACATAAAATGGTCGATAAAAATGAGGGATTCTCGCCCAGCCATATTTGACTTCCTCATCGAATACCACATCATCTCCATTGTATTGTCTAAACAAGGATTCGTATAATTGATTAAATACTTCTACGTTTAAAGGTTTACCTGATTCGGCCATTTCATGGGTAATCTTCTCAAATTCAGCAAACATAACCTGCGTATAAAAAGTTCCTCTAAATTGGTCAATAAAATGATTGAGTAAATGCTTTTGGATCTCATCTGTAGTTTCTTTGTTAAGTAGATAGTTTATCAGCAATACTTCATTCACTGTTGAGGCCACTTCTGCTACAAAAATACTGTAACCTGCTGAAATTCTCGGCTGGTGTGAACAGGAATACCAGGAATGCATCGCATGACCAAATTCATGGATCATGGTAAACATACTGTCTAAATCATCATGCTGATTTAATAGGACAAACGGATGTACACCATACACCCCTAAATTGTAAGCACCGGAACGCTTACCCGGTGTTTCCCGCACATCAATAATTCGGTCATCTTTAAATGTTTTCAGTGTACCTAGGTAGTCTTCTCCCAGCGGGGCTAACGCTTTCAAAATCGTTTCATAAGCTTCATCATATGATATTTCCATTTTTATCCCATTTACAAGCGGAACATTTAGATCATATTGACGCAGTTCCTCTATTGCTAGCTTTTCTTTTCGAATCGCGGTATAACGGTGAAGTGGGGCAAGATTTCCTTTCGTTGCTGCAATCAGGTTTTCATATACTTCTTTTGGGACCATGTCTCCGAACAGGCCTTTCTCTAAGGCTGACGGATAGTTCCTTAGGCGTGCAAGGGTTACGTTGGTTTTGACATTGGCAGCTAGGGTGGAAGCAATCGAATTTTTAAGCTGAAGATATGGTTTGTAATAGGCTTTATATGCCTCTTTGCGTTTATTCCTGTCGTCATCTTCAATCAGCTTTGAGTACATGCCACGCGTTAATTCCACTTTCTCTCCTTCATTGTTCGTTACATCGCCGAACTTG
Source organism: Neobacillus sp. (assembly GCF_031988165.1). Classification (NCBI taxonomy): domain Bacteria; kingdom Bacillati; phylum Bacillota; class Bacilli; order Caryophanales; family Bacillaceae; genus Neobacillus; species Neobacillus sp. Next base: position 102,493 of record NZ_DALZYO010000010.1, on the reverse strand, counting down.
ATATCGGCATTATTGAGCATATTATAGGTATTGCTTGGTGCACTGAGTGCTTCACCTAAATGGGATAAGATTTCTTCATTTTCCTTAGTTAACACATGTGCCTTATACCGGTATGCTTCAAATAGATCCTTTTCAAAGTATTGCAGCCGCGGTTCGTTTTGAATATATTCCTTCAAGGTGCTTTCTTCCAAGCTTAGTAAATAGGGCATAAAGAAGGATGTTGCTGCACTAAGTTTGACGGCGAGCTGTTTTGCCCGATCTACTAGTGACTGTGCCAATGTATCTCTCGTGTCCACATCTGATTGCAGCATTCCATACACATAAACTAGATTGAATTTGCTTGATACCTCTTCTTTTTCCGATAGATAAAGATAAAGGGAAATTCCATCGTGGATCGCACCATCATATTGTTTTAATTTTGCTGTCATCTGTTCGATGAAGTGATAATCCGCTTCCCAGTATTCTATGGATGGATAAATATCCTCGATATTCCATTTTTCTTTGTCTGGTACTTCTGCCCTGGATTTATATGTGTTCGTCACATGCATCCCCCAATTCTTTTTAAAAGTAACTATATTTTTTATTATAATGTATATTCAACTGGAAAATAGTGTAGGACTGGATTGTTTTCCTTTAAAATCAACATAACTCCTCCCCCCCCCTTCTTTCAAGAATATGTCATTATTTCCTGGTATGCGAGGAAAAGCTTCCTTTTTCACATGTCACCCATTAAAGTGGTAAAATAGTAAAGTAGCGAAACGAAGAATTTTGTCCACTAATTTTACAGACTGAAGGGTTTCCATTGATAAATCTTACAATAAACCATAACGATAAAAGGATTTCGTTCTTCATTACCTTATTTATAGCCTCTATTGGCGGCTTTGTATTTTCATTGCTTCATACCCCGATTCCGTGGCTGCTTGGGTCAATGATTGCCGTATTCATCGCTTCTAGATTTGGTAAAGTTTTGCTTTACTGGCCAAGCTGGATTCGAAATATAGGGTTAATGATCGTTGGCTATTCCATCGGATTATCCTTCACGAAATCAGCTCTTTTTGAAATTGGTGGGAAATTGCCTTCTATGCTTCTGATGACAGTTTTACTTATCGCCTTTTGTTCCGGAATTGCTTTTGTTGTCTCCAAACTTACTGGCGTAGACTATCCTACTGTTCTGACAGGAAGCATTCCCGGCGGCCTGTCACAAATGATTATTTTTGCGGAAGAAATGAAAGGAATCGACATCACGACAGTAACGTTTTTGCAGGTCGCAAGATTGATGATGATTATTTTCTTTGTACCTTTTCTCATTTTCGGACCGTTTTTTAAAAATACACCCACACATTCAGTATCGGATTTGGTCTCTAAAGGTGTCCAAGCACCGGAACATCTTGTTCCAATGATTCTTTTATTTGTTGTCATTTGTGGCCTTTTTGCTTATCTTGCAATGAAATTGAAGTTTCCTACTCCTTTTTTGCTTGGCCCGATATTAGGAACAGCTGCCTTTACAATATCTGGTCTGCATGGACCACAACTGTCACCTGCGATTTTAGACATTTCGCAATTGATGCTTGGCGGCTATATTGGACTGTTACTAAAGCCAGAAAAACTAGAACATAAAGCGAGAATCATTACACTTGCCATCATAAGTGGTCTGGTAATGATTTTAGGCTCATTAGGCTTAAGCTTTCTGCTTGTCTATCACAGCCATATCACCCCATCAACTAGTTTTTTAAGTGTCGCTCCAGGTGGTATGGATCAAATGGGAATCCTTGCCCTCGAAGTACATGCTGATTTATCCATGGTGACAGGATACCAATTATTTCGACTCTTTTTTATCTATTTTGCTGTACCGCCAATACTACGATTGCTATTTAAAATCGGAAGGAGAAAAAGAGTCGGGTCAATTTAATTCTCCGAGACCCCGCTTACCATCACACATTTAATTAAGCGGTTTCCATTTAGGAAACCGCTCAGCCTCATTCATTCTTCATTTTATTAATCCTACCATAAACACTTTCGGTCATTTTTTAAATAGGTATTTCAGATTGGTGTCACAGATTGGTGTCAGGCACCAATAAAAGGTTGAATTTTTTTTACACAGAGTTGTTAAACTAGTTAAAAAATGGAGCGAAAAAAGATGAAGAATAAATTAGCCATTCTAACTGATATTCATGGGAATCGTTCTGCGTTAACAGCCGTTTTAGATGAAATTGATAAAGATAAGGAAATCGAACATATCTATTGTTTAGGAGATTTAGTAGGGATCGGATATGAAACGAATGAGGTTCTCCAACTGCTATTCTCACGTAATAATATTTCTTTTGTCCTTGGGAACCATGATGAAGCAATCCTCGATATTATTTCGGGCAGAGAACCATACAGCAAGGGAAAGGAAAGAGAACATCATAAATGGATTACTTCCCATCTAGATCGAAAATTCATTCCATACTTAACAGAAATCCCCACCACTTTAACTAAAAGTTATAATGGAAAAATATTCCTTTTTGTTCACTACCATTTGAATGAACATAATCAGTTTTTATCAGTGGATAAAGAACCCGCATCAGAGAAACTTGACGAACTATACCGAACATCCAATGCGGATATTATTTGTTTTGGGCATCATCATGTCGTCCACCACTTTAAATCAAAAGAAAGATTATACCTTAATCCAAGTTCTCTGGGCTGCTATCACAAGCCCCTAGCATCCTATGCAATCATAACAATTGGTGAAAAAGGAGAATTAACCGTCACCTTGAAAGAAGTCCCGTATGACAATAAAGAGTTTTTATTGGGTTATAACAGACTAAATGTACCTGATGCTGATTATATTTTGAAATTCTTTCATGGTGATCAACATTTGAATTATTTGTAAGTTTCACTAAAGTTGCTTAGTCCCAGCTAATTAAGCCCTTTCATTTAGCGAAAGAAAAAAGCAGATACCATAGCTAAAAAATGAAAGGCTAACAGGAGCAAAATGGATATATAGTTTTTTTCATCCACTTAAAGAAAAAACTTAGATTAAATTCTCATGGATTTTATTTATCCGAATCTCATGTTTATGACGTCTTCTTTTCAGTCTTTTCGTTTTTTCTTTTTCGTAGAAATAATAAACAATAAAGTAAGAAATAAAGCTAAGGACGATACCAAAAAGGGTCATTCCGATTAAGGCATGAACTCCTCCGTGAAGGAGACCTACCAAACAATGGAAATCACCGTGCAATAATTTTTGAAAAGAAAAAGAGTCATTGTGACCTATTCTGACTCTCATTGGAAAAATAATTTTCCCAATTGTTCTGGCAAAAGGTAAAAGAATAACCGGGAGAAGGGACAGTTTTCCAATAACATTACCAATAATGGATGCAGGTAGAGAACCTTTCGCCAAACGGACAATAGGAACAAACAAGATATATATAAGTGAAGCCGTTGAAATTACTAACATTTCCAAGCCAAAGCCAAGGGCAAATCCCAATGATACCTTTTTCGCTCCACCAGGAGAACGAAGAAGTTTAGTGAAATTTAACTTAAAAGCACGTCCAAGTCGTTGAAAAAAATTATACTTTTTTTGTTTTATGCTCATAAGATAATCTCCCTTTGGAAAATAGTTAAGTTTATTATATTCTAAATAGGCGATTACTTCTAACCTTTTTAAAAATGTTTTTCATTGCGGGATAGAAGCAAGCTTACAATTTACACCAGTAACGTTTGTTCGACCATACAACTTATTTTACACATTAATTATTAAAAATTCATAAATTAAATATTAGATTATCGTTAAATAATATTTTGAAAAAAACTATTCATAAAGCCCACATTCTAAATAGATAAATAACGGAAGAATTGCACGAGGTAGGTTAGGATTGAGTGTTTTTAATTTGCATAGAACTCGATCGATAAAATTGGCATTTAAATATTGGTTAGTTGTCCAATCAATCTTAGTTCCAAGAAATATAAATAAAGTGTGAAGTGTTTTTCCTTCCAATTTGGCTAAAAGGTGGTGAAAAGATATGTATGGATCATATGGTTATGGTGGTGGCTACGGCGGCGGCTATGGCGGTGGAAGTACCTTTGTTTTAATCGTTGTATTGTTCATTCTCCTTATCATTGTTGGAACTTCTTTAATCTAAATTGAACGGTACACCGTTCAATTTTGGTGGTAAATTGTCCAATTGAATTTAATCTTCTAATGAAAGGAGGATGAATTTAATGACATTTGGATTTAGGGGATTTGATCGAAGAGACAGGTTTTTTCGGGATGGATTTAGAAGAAGACGGTTTTTTCCATTTGAAATTGAATTTGAATTAGAAAGAAGAAGACGATTTGAATTCGATAGAAGACGCAGATTCTTTTAAGTAAATATAGAAAGAGTGTGTTTCCTTGGGCCTCCGGGCTCTTTTTTTGAACCAATTTCATGTTCTTCCAGAATTATTACTTTCTCTTCTCCCTTGACGAAGCATGTTTTATTAAAATTCAATAAATATTTTTTTTTTAGGAAAAAGCATGACGAACAACAAAAGCAATACGATTTAGGTTCAATCGCATTGCTTTTGTTGTTGATAGTGGAATGAGTTCGGCAGAATTCTGTATTCCTCACCTGATTTAAAAACCCTTTATATTACTCAATTTGGATAAAGAATCTCATCAATAATTCCGTACTCTTTCGCTTCCTCTGCACTCATGAAGTAATCCCGATCGGTATCCTTAGCCACCTTTTCCACCGGCTGTCCGGTCCGCTCGGATATAATTTGATTGAGGTGCTCTTTTAGCTTTAAGATCCTTCGGGCCGAAATTTCAATTTCTGTTGCCTGCCCTCTTGCTCCACCCAATGGTTGATGGATCATGATTTCACTATTTGGCAGGGCAAAACGTTTTCCCTTCGTCCCGGCGAGCAGTAACATGGCTCCAAATGAGGCTGCCATCCCAGTGCATATCGTTCTTATATCTGGCTTAATGTATTGCATTGTATCAAAAATGGCAAACCCCGATGAAGTTACTCCTCCTGGGCTATTGATATAGAGGGAAATTTCTTTATCCGGTGCGTCTGCTGCTAAAAATAATAATTGGGCCACGACACTATTTGCAGTGTGGTCGTTTATTTCTTCACCAATGATAATAATTCTGTCTTTTAACAACCGTGAATAAATATCATATGAACGCTCCCCACGATTGGATTGTTCAATCACATATGGAATGGTACTCATTAAAAACTCCTCCTTGAAGCGATTAATTGGCTATGCTGCCATACAGAGAGTGCTTGTAGGAGAAAAAGGTTGAAACGACCGTAATTTCCCTGAGGTGACCTTAATAGGAACGTCTTCAATGCTTGTTATGAAAGGAATGGATTGAATCAAGAAGGCTGGGTCTTGATGTTTCAATACTTCATAAAAAATGTCCGAAAGCTGCTCTCTTTCTTCCTCATCCCAAAATGCTTCAAAGGAATACGGTTCTTCTTCTTCACTTGCTTTTTCTAAACGCTTTTTCGCACGATGAAGACTAGCCTTAACAGCCATTTCTGTCGTGTTTAAGATATCCGCTATTTCCTTCAGCTGATATTGAAACGCCTCTTTTAACATGAAGATAACGGCTTGCTTTGGGGTAAAATGTTTCACCAGCAAGTCTACGGTATTCATCATTTCATCCAGTTGATTCGTTACAGCGTTTTTAACGCTGCTGATATCAGCCTCAAACGTTTCATTTTTTCTTTTTCGAAGAATATCAACCCAATGATGGTAGGCAATTTTGTTTAACAAAGCAGGGCTCATCTGTTGCTGCTGATATTTTAATGCCTTCAGATAAGTTTCTTGGGCGATATCGTCTCCATCCCATGAGTTTTGCGCGAGAAAACGGCAATATCGCTGGAGTTTTGGATAATGTTTGATCCAACACCTTTCCTCCTGCTGTAACCTTTCTATTTTGTTATGACAAAGCTTCTGTGACATGGTTTTCACTCCTTTTTGCACTCTCTACCCTATAAACGTTTCTCGGTGAATAAAAAGATATGGGGTCATAAACTTTTTTTATAAGATAAGAAAGAAATTTTCGACTTTGAGAATTGTCCAGCTCCAGGGCGCTTGCGCTTTTCTTATAATATATGCTTTTTATTACAATTATCACATAAATCAGAGGCAGGCAAATCAGCTTCCCTTAATTTCTTAAAAAATTTGTACTTCATTTTTTTGAACTTTTCAATTAATGCAGACCGAAGGGTGTAATCGCTTTCAATATTGAAATAACATCGATGATTCCTTCAAGATTTTTTGAATTGAGAATTTTGGATGATTTTGCTGAAAAAAAGTGGTGGACTATTTTTTAAAGCCTGCTATAATCCATATAGATACTAATCAATATTTTAAAGGTGGGCATTATGGGGAACACTTGTAGGTATGTTGTCAACGCTCTTGGAAAAGGTGGGGAAACATATTATACTCTTTGTAAAGATAAACAAGAATTAAAGAATTGGATTACCAACAATAGAGAGAAAATAATTATGGATGAGATAATGATTACGGATAAACATCAAAGTCTTTTTTCCAAATGGTTCAGTTCTAGAAAACTATATTAAAAATGAGACGCCACTCTATTAGGAGTGGCGTCATTGTTTATTTATTCGTCTATTTCTCGTATTCACTTCCGCAATTCTATCATTACGAATCTTGGATTTCAAAAATAACATATTACTATTTTCCGAAGTCTTCTAATTCTAAATGTACTAGTGGCGCCTTGTGTTCATAGGTTTTCTACACCACTTCTTTTATCTCCACGTCCACGAATTTCCGTTTCTGAATATAGATAAGTCTGATGGATAAGGCTATTCCAGCTGCCAACAATCCGACGGTTAAACCAATCCAGTAGCCTCTTGCTCCCAAGCTGGTAAAATGGGCGAGTAGATACCCAACAGGGAGACAAATCATCCAATATGCGAAGAGGGTCATGATGAAGGAAAGATTCACGTCCTTATAGCCTCTTAATGCTGCCTGAGCTGTTGCCTGTACGGCGTCACAGATTTGAAAAAAGAGCGCAAAGATTAAGAAGTTTGCCGTTAAGTTGATGACGGCTGCTTCATTCGAATATAAACCGGCAACCTGGTAGCGAAATAAAACTAGTAAAATACCGGTAAATATAGCGATTAAGATAGCCAGATAAATGCCGAGCCAACTGTATTGTTTCGCATCCTTATAGCGCCGTGCTCCTACCTCATACCCGACAAGAACAGTTTGAGCCATAGAAATACTGATTGGAATCATGTATAGAAAGGATACGATGTTTAAGGCCGATTGATAGGCGGCAATTGTCGTGACGTTAAACTTACTTAACAAGATTGTCACTACGGCAAACATACTAGTCTCAAAAAATGTTGAAAGTCCCATTGGCACACCAATTTTTAAAATTTCTTTACATTTTTCCCACGAAATTTCCTTCATATTGGAGAAGACTTGGTAGGAACAAAATGGATCTTTGGTTTTCACGATGAATATTGTCATGCCCAATATGGCCCAATAGGTAATGGAAGTAGCATACCCCGCCCCTGCTCCACCTAGCTCAGGAAAGCCCCAATTCCCAAAGATTAGGACATAATTCAAGAAGAAATTAAGCGGCAACGCTAAAAGCAGGATAACCATTACGACTCTTGTTTTTCCTAATGCATAAATAAACGAGCGAAGCACGTTAAAAATAAACAAAGGAAGAAGTCCATAACATAAGCCAACCAAATAATCAAAAGCCGTTTCTTGGACACGAATAGGCAGTTTCATTTTATCTAAAATAGGATCTAGGAAGAAAAATCCTAGAATAATGACGACCGCAGCGATGATTACAGATAGGAATACTCCGTGCTTAACTACCGAGGAAACTTCATGGCTCTTCTTCTCTCCGAAGCGTTGCGCAGCAATTGGTGATACAGCAAGCAGGATTCCACTGATTCCCAAAAAAATCGGGCTCCAAATTGAGGAGCCAATTGCCACTCCGGCGAGGTCGGATGAATTATATTTACCTGACATAATCGTATTGAAAAAAACCATCGAAAACATGCCAAGCTGTGTGATTAAAATTGGAATTAATAAGACAAAAATTTGCTTTGTCTTTTCCTTGATCGTAAAAGTCTGATTCATAAAAGTATACTCCTTAAGATATTAAAGCTAAAAATTACATTATACCCCATTCCCGAGGATTAATCCTCAAAAAAATTTGAAATATCACCTGGTGTCAGGCACCAACTTGATTATTTTTCCAACTAAATCTTCCCTTTGGAGCTATGATTTTCTAAATTAATCTAATTTTCGGAATGGATAGGAGCGGTTGGAAATTTATTTTCCTTAAAAATAGGACCCCGTTAAGGAAGCCCTATTTCTTTACGATTTTCGATGGATTGTTGATTTTATATAACACCGCCACGTCTACAAGGAATTCTTCGGACACGTCTTTACCCTTAGCTAATTTTTTGGCCGTTACTTTCCCATCAAATTCAAGTGAATCTCCCTGGGCAAGTTCAAATTTCTTAAGTGTTTTGCTATGACTGCACCAACCAAGCCCAATGTCGATAGGATTTTCCTGGACAATTTGAACATTTTCTAAAACAACCACTTCATCATTTTCTTCATTAAATGGATTGTAGGTTAGCGCAAACTGTTTGACACTGGCCGTGAAATGGACTTTCTCAGTAGGAAGTTCCAACTTTGGAGCTTTCTCTTTCTTCGCCTTCGGTTCCTTTGTTTTAGCGGGCTTGGGAGCTACTTCCTTTCTCGGAGAGTCCATGTCCTTGGTCGTTTCGGTTTCTTCGACTGCAGTTGATTTAGGTTCTAGTGCCGCTGGTTTATCGCTTGCAGTTGTCAGAGGTTCTTTGTCCTCAACCGTCAACAGGCTTTCTTTTCCGAAACTTGATTGCTGCATTTCTTTCAAATAGGCTGGGTGGATGCAGCTTAAGTTGCCCTCTTGGAATTCAATCACAAGCGTATTAATATCCCCTGCACTCCCGTACGTTTCGAAACCTTTAATGGTCACATGACGCTGATTGTTTCGATCTTTGTACCAGAATTCCTTCTTCGCTTCCTTGGCCGAGGATAGCCCCCATTCCTTCAGCTTTTCTTTATAATGATCCTCATCATGAAAGGTTTCATAGTCCCCTTTTGGCGGAATATATTGCGTTTTTCCTGTCTGTTCAAGTAGAGCTCGCTGTTTAACCATCATTGCACTTCCTTCCACTATGTATGTGGTTTGATTATATCATTTCATGGAAAAAACATTAACCTTGATGGCTCTTTAGGGAAGGATTCGAATGCAATTTCGTTCAAGTAGGAGAGGATGGCTTGTGTACTGCAATGATTTTATATAACAAAAAAAGACTCTGCATGAGAGTCTTTTTCATTTATGTTGGATTTAATTATGCTTTGCGAACGTTAGATGCTTGAGGTCCACGTTGACCTTGCTCAACATCAAAAGTAACTGCTTGGCCTTCGTCTAAAGATTTGAAGCCTTCTCCTTGGATTGCTGAGAAGTGTACGAATACATCGTCTCCAGCTTCGCGTTCGATGAATCCAAAACCTTTTTCTGCATTAAACCATTTTACTTTACCTTGTTCCATTTGTATATCCTCCTGCTGTGCGCATTGCACACAATGTATTACTATCCTTGCTCAAATCTTCAAGACAGAAAGCAATTACACTTTTTCTTCTTGGCGACAAACAAAAATAATTCTCCTTTACTATAACAGAAACTATATGATAAAGCAAACCAATAAAAATCGAAATGGAGCAAGTTTTTTTCGATATTGCTTTTTGCGAACTAGTTTAAAAAATATTGTTGCCCAAAAGCATATATTACAACGAAGAATGGAGTAAACCTAGTTTAATATTCCTTTGAAAACTCATTAGTTCTCGCAAACATATACATTCCAAATGTTTTTCTTATCGATAATATCATGCCCATTAAAATCATATTGGAAAACAAGGAGCTGCCGCTACTAATCGTAGCGTTCCTTCCTCATTGACTTGTATTGCTTTCACCTTCAGTTGATGCCAAAAATCCCTTTAAAGCTTGCTTGTTTTTCTCGAAATCAATTTTTAGAACTGCTCCCACGTTAACCGTTTTATCCTCATATGAATTTTCAATTGGTATCCGAATACTTTCCATTTTTTTCGATTTCCCGGCAAGTAACCCTTTACCGATTGATAAAATAGTTGGCGTATCTACATTTGTATCAATATAAGGGGTAGCGACTCCAAGAATCTTTGGTAGATTAACTAGATTATGAACACTAACTGCTTGTTCTTTAATCTTAGAAACTGCTTCCTGCTGTCTTTCCACCCGGCCAAAATCACTTAAGCGATCATGGCGAAAACGAACATAACCTAACAATTTATCACCATGTAATATTTGTTTACCAGGATGAAGTGTCATCCCGATTCCATAGGACATCTCTTTTGGAATATCGACCTCAATTCCGTTAGGGGCAACGATGTCAACTATTTTTGAAAAACCTTGAAAATCGACAATGGCATAATAATTAATATCGACATCAAAATTTTCTTTAACCGTCTTTCTTACCAATTCAGGTCCGCCAATTGCGAAAGCTGCATTTATTTTTTGCTTGCCATGACCGGGAATATCTACATATGTATCCCTCATAATCGAAGCAATCTTCATACTCTGTGTGTTTTGATTGTAATGAGCAATCATTAACGTATCAGAACGTGCATGCTCCTCACCCCGTGAATCACTTCCAATTAGTAAAATATTAATCTCTCCATATTGAGGCTCCTTGCCTTGGAAGTCCTCAAACGTTTTTAGTTCGTCCTTATACTTGCCATTACTCGCTTCGGACAATCCACTTTTATATTGATAAATACAATAAATAACTACACTTACAAATAATAAAAGAACTGTTAAAAGGATGTTTCTAAGCCATTTTCGTTTCTTTTTTGTTCTTACTCTTTTTTCCATTTGAAATATCACCTATTAGAATCATTTTTATGTTAATGCTTTTGTTGAAATAAATCTAAAACAAGTTTTACAGCGATTGCATCATCTACATATCCAATTGGAAAGATGTAATCAGGAATTACATCTACCGAAATAATAAAATAAATGAGTACACTGCCAATGATGGCAAGCTCAGCAGTAGTACCATTTCTTAAGCGAAACCGCTCAAACAAATCCTTCAGCTGGCTGATAAACGGACCTATGCTGCCAACTTTCATAAGCTTTTTCTTAAAGCCATTAAGAATGGTCTCTTTTCCTTCATCAGTCTGAGAATATTGTTGATATTTCGCCAATTGCTGTTCAACACTCTCAATAGTAAATGTTTTATTGTATAATTCAGAGGATTCTAGAATACTTTGAATGCTGTCTATAGACGAGTGAATATCTGAATTCTGCTGTTCCTGAATTTGGTCAATGGGGTACCCTGCTGCTATAAATAAATCAGCAATAGGAACACTAAGACAGTCGGCCATTTTTTGTAAATGTTCAGGATTTGCTCTTCGTTTACCATTAATAATCCGTGAAATGGTAGCAGTATCAATTTTTGTGAACTCACTAAGTTTTCTCATTGATAACGACCGTTCCTTTAGCAAATCTTTTAATAATAAACCAAGATTACTAGGTTTCGGTTGATCTGACATACTTTTCTCTCCCCTCTTCGGATAAGCCAGGTTTATCTAATGAGATATGAATCTTCTTAATCATTAAAAGAGTAATAAATTAATTGTTCCAGTGAAATATACCTAATCGTTGACATTTTGTCAACAAAAAACCCACTTGGTGAATCTTAAAAGAAAGCTGTAAAAGCAATGATGATAATAATGATCCCACTAATGATTGTTCCGAATTCCCCCAGTGTAAAAGAGCCAATCCGAACGTCAGCTAATTTATGTCCTAATTTAACTCCTGCCCAAACACTAATAATACTGCCAATGGCAGCAGTTAGTGAAATCTCAAGCGGTGAAAACCCAAGTAACCCAGCACCTAAGCCATTGGTAAGGGCATTCGCCGATAATGCTACCCCAAGAAGCAATGCCTCCCCCAAACCAATTTCTCCGGAATTATCCACATCAGCTACCTCTGGATTCCTTAGAATTCCTTTCATGCTTGGGGATTGGTGTTGACCACTTTCAGTACTCACAGCAACTGTTCTTTTTTTACGAGGAGCCCCCAATAGAATAATTCTAATTCCAATAATTAATAGAAAAAACGCTCCAATGATCACAGGGAATATGCCTGGAAGAATTTTTGAAAGCCAAATTCCAAAGGTTATTCCAACTATGCTCATAAGAAAACAAATCAAGCCAATCAAAAGGTTGGCACCTAAACCAATTCGAATCTTTCGAATCCCGTAGGAAATACCTACTCCTAAATTATCGACACTGGATGAAACAGCAAAAGCCAAGATGATTAACCAAGACAATGTAAATCACTCCTTATTTTTTCACATTGTATTAATCAAATTGACCGATTGTGCTTATTTATCTCTAGAATGTTGATAAAAAGTCAACAGTCTCACTAGATTTCCTAGTAAACCAAGTGTGGACCTGCTCTCTTTGATAAATATAAAAGAAGCTTTTTAGCAGTATTTTCGGAAAAATTTCTATCAACAGTTTTTTACGCAAAATAAAGTTATTGTAAAATATATTTTTTTTGAAAAATTTTGTAGAAATAAATAAATTCGATTGTATAATAGACAATAGAATTTTAACGTGAAAATGGTGATAACACATGCGGGCATATAACGAAAAAATAAGTATCTATCATGGAATGGTGTCAACCATCGCTGTGAATCTCGCAAGTAATTTTTTCCCGATTTTTGCGATATCAATCCTTGGGGCAACAAATTATCAAGTAGGGTTTATCAGTTCTCTTCCTCCATTGGTCGCACTGATTATGACAATTCCAGCTGCGATTCTATTAAATCGGTTAGAAGCGCAAAAGAAAACGGTCGCCATGTCCGTTTTAGGGGCGAGGGCGTTATTTTTACTACTAATTGGTGTTATTTTTATCCCTTCTGCCTACCAAGCTTGGGCTTTTTTAATTATTATCGCTTTAATGAATGTGCCTGGGACGATTTCAAACATTGGCTGGCAGACGCTGATTAGCGGGATGATTAAAGATGATCGCAGAGGATCTTTTTTCAGTGACCGAAATCGGCTGTTAACGATTGTTGGAATGATTACAACCTTAATAATCGGTATTGTGATGAAAAAACAAACAGATAATGCTGCTGCCTACCAGTGCTTATTTTTCCTTGCGTTTGTTTTTGGATTATTAGAAGTGTTTTTCTTAATGAAGCATAAGGAAACCGTACAACCGAAGTCGAAAAAAGAGCAAAAGAACGCGTTGATGGATTGGTCCATATTTAAGGATCAGGGATACAAGTGGTTTCTGATTACGGCGTTATGCTTTAACTTCTCCTGGCAGATGGCTTGGGGCCTATTCAATATTTACAATGTGAGGTATGCACATGCGACGATTCTTTGGATTAGTATCTTTTCTGTTGCCAATCAGTTGGTGCAAATCTTCTCCTTCCCATTATGGAAAAAATGGGCAGAACAAAAATCAAACACGTTAATGCTCGTTTGGGTAGCAGCCGGGATGGCAACTGCGCCGTTTTTAACGGTTTTATCTACTAATCTAGTTTATCTTACCTTTGTGCAAATGCAGTCAGGCTTTTTTGTGTCAGGAACCACCCTTCTTTTGTTCAACCTCCTGTTGGAGCAATCTCCAAAGGAAAAAAGGACGTACTGTATAACCACCTATAACGTTCTCTTATCCTTTGTTGCCTTTATTGCACCACAAATAGGAATATGGCTACTAGAAGTAACCGGCATCCAGAAAGCAATGGAAATAAGTTCATTATTAAGATTTATTAGTGCCCTAGTTTTCTTGCTCATGTATATCAGATTCATGAAAAACAAAATACAATTGGGAAAATTGTAAATATTACGATGAAACGTATCATATTTTAGAAGAAGGTGATGATGGAAACAGGAGGTAAAAATGATTAAAATTAATAATCAGATTGTTAAACCTAATGAGCTCTTTCCTGAGATATCAAGCGCTGAACAGAAAACGATTATAAAAAAAATGGGGGCCTTAAATGAAGGCTATGAATACCACACTGTTAATCAATTAAAATTTGAACTTCTATTTAGAGAAAAAACGATGAAGGCAGCAGAAGAACTTAATAAAAGTGGCGCTAAGTTTACCACGTTTAGTTATGCATTTTGTAATAAGAAGTATTGGTATCGTTTAGGTAATGGCGGCTTCCTTCTTAAAGAAAATACTAGCCCTTCATCTGCCATACTAGACATCTTAAAAAATGGATCTCTATATGCATTTGAATGCTCCACTGCCATCGCCATTGTTTTATATATTGCCACTCTCTATTCAATTGGAAACACAAGGTTTAATACTCTCTTCGACCACCTGTATTTGATGGATTGGCAATTTGATGAGGACCTGCCGATTTTGCAAAAGTACGGGGATGATTATCTACCTGGCGATGTACTACACTTTAATAATCCCGATTTTGACCCGAAACAGCCGCATTGGCGCGCTGAAAATGTGATTTATTTTGGTGACGACAAATACTATGGTCATGGAATAGGTATCCGAAATGCAAGTACCATCATTGCCTTTCTCAATAAAAAGAGAAAAGATGAACCAAAGAATTCAGCTTATCTCATGAATATGATTACTAGGCCTAAATATCAATCGTTTTCCTACTAAATGAATTTTTCAAACTGGTTGCTTGATAACAAAGAGCTTGATTGAAGGATATACCTTTCATCAAGCTCTAAACATAGATTGGGTTATTTGACAAAGAGACCTATTTAGGATGGTTGAACTGGAGGGACTAGCTTGATCTCCCGGTTTGCATAAATGGCCTCTATTTCAGCTGATTGTAACAAGGTTTTAATCTCATTTGCTGGTAGTTTCATGGCCACGCCATTTAGGGCAGCTGTATAGGTATGGACAATGGTATAGGGGATTTGCTTTTGCCCGAGATACTTTTCAACATCCTTTCGAAAACGTTCATGACTGTCTTTGACATCCTGTTCAGCCTTTTCAATGGTTAACGGTACTCCGCTTGCTTTTGCCAGGGCTACAGCAACTTTTGCAGGTTTTGTTTTAAAGTGAATAATTATTATTACCTCTTCCTCACTTTTTAAATTGATCTTTGGGTCAATATAAATATTCTGCGTCATTACCTCTTCCCCCTTTGGTTCAATCTGTTCCTCTTTCTCTTGATAGATTTGTGTGAAAAATACACTAAAACCTAACACAGCCAGCAGACAAAAAAACAGTATTCCCTTACCCCGTTTTATCATAGCCATAACAACCTTCCATTAATCGGATAATTATAAGCTACTATTATTAACAACTTATTGTAATTTACTCCCAAAGCTTTTCGTTTTCTTGGTAATATCAATTAAATCAAAGGTACCATACATTTCCTTTTCAGAAAATCCCCAGAATGACCGTCTTAAAGATTTACAATCCCTTACCTTAAATATTTGGTTATAACCTTATTTTACCATCGGTAGCCACCGTCCGCCACAGGCGTACATTTGTCCACGAACGGTGCCTGACACCCTTAAAAAGTTATTCACCGTTTTAAGCCTTTATAAATTTTTAAATGCATCCGCTGCTTTTATGTTTTGTTTTATCATTTTGGTTTCTTTTAACCACTTTGCGGCTTTGTTCCAGGTTTCTGGGTCTTGGTAACCGAATGGTTTTTCTTTCGCATCCATGAGTGGCAGAAGGATTTCTAGGCTCTTTGTTTCGATATCCTTGTCTAGTGGTGATGATTTTTCCTCATGCTTCATTAGAAGGGATAACCCCTCTTCAGGATGGTCCACAACATATTTTTGTCCCTGCGTCATCGCGGCGATAAATTTTTTGAAAACGGCTGGTTTTTCTTTTAATCCTTTTTCACTACCGACCAAAACTAATTCATAATAATCAGGGACACCATAATCCGCAGGATTTAATGTACGCATAGGGTGACCCTCTTTTTCCAGCAGTAATTTCTCATGATTGATATATCCGCCGATAAGCGCATCTGTCTTTTTCGTTGCCATTGCAGGAATTAAATCCCAGCCGATATCGACCATTTTTACTTTCTCCGCATCCCCACCGTCCGATTTCATCATCGTGTGAATGATGGCTTCATCTAATGGAATCGTTGGATATCCAATCGTTTTTCCTTCCAGATCCTTTGGTGATTGAATCGGACTATTCGCAGCGACCATTAGTTGATTCAGTGGATGTCGAACGAGTGCGGCAAACGATTGGACAGGAATTTGCTCTCCACGTGCCACTAAAACCTCTGGTTGGTAGCTGATAGCCATGTCGACTTTATTAGCTGCAACGAGTCTAAGTGGATCATTTGTATCTGCAGGCATTTGAATATCCACGTCCAGGCCTTGTTCTTTAAAATAACCCTTTTCTTTTGCTACAAAAAGAAAAGAGTGCACAGCATTTGGATACCAATCTAGCATTAAGCTTACTTTCTCTAATTTCTCCCCACCTGCTGAATTTTTATCTGCCTCCCCTTTCCCACAAGCAGTTAATAATAAGAATAATAAGAGGCAAAACATGATTAAAAAGCTTTTTTTCATAGATTTTCCCTTCCCTTCTAGTTGCGAATTTGATTTTTTAATAGCATTTTTTCTATGAAACTTATGATTAAAAACAACACGATTCCTAGCAATGAGAGCAGGAATATTGCGGCAAACACGGCGTCCGCCTTTAGATTTCCTGACATTCTCCGGCTAAAATAGCCTAACCCAACACTAGCACCCAGCCATTCACCGATAGTGGCTCCGACCACACAGTAAACCACGGACATCTTCAAACCGGACAGGATAGATGGCAATGCCATAGGTAGCTGAATTTTTTTGAAAATGATCCAACGATTTGCACCCATTGTCAGCAGTAATTCCCTGTATTCAATCCCTCCTGCCTTCAGTCCATCATAGGTACTAACGACAATTGGAAAAATGGCGATTAAAATCGTAACGGCAACTTTACTCCAAATCGAATAGCCAAACCACATGATAAAGATCGGTGAAATCGCAATCAACGGGATCGTTTGCGAAATGACAAGAAACGGGTACAATACTTTTTCTAATGGACGGGAAAAGTGCATCCCTACGCCAAGAAGAAGGCCGCCTCCAAGCGATAAACCAAAACCAAGCAAAACCTCTTTAAGGGTAGCTGGCAAATGGTCCTCCAGCAATAGCTCGCGGTTTTCTATAAGCGACATCCAAATCGCTGATGGGGAAGGCAGGATAAAGGCAGGAATCATCCCTCTTCTGACTACCCATTCCCAACCACATACTAATAGCATGGTTACAAGCAAAAATGGGCAATATTCTCCCAGCCATTTTTTCCAGTTACCTATCATGGTGAATCAGCCACTCCAGTTCTTTTCTCATCGTAATAAACTCAGATTGATAAATTAATTCTGAACTTCTTGGTCTTGAGAGCTTGATGTTGATTTCTTGCAATGTTTCCCGTCCAAGCAAATATATTCGGTCGCTTAACAGGATGGCCTCTTCTAAATCATGAGTGATGAACACCACCGTCTTTTGTAATTCCCCCCACAGTCCTAATAACCAGTTGTGCATGTTTCGTTTTGTCAGCGAATCGAGTGCCCCAAACGGCTCGTCTAACAATAATAGGCCTCTGCCCGTCATGATTGTTCTCAAAAAAGCGACCCGCTGTCTCATTCCTCCAGAGAGTTCATCCGGATAGGCACTTTCCCACTCCGTCAATCCAAACCGGTCTAACCATTCTCGAATCTCGGGAATTCTCCGTTGGCTATTTTCCTTCGACACCTCCAGCGGCAGCAATACATTGTCTAAAACCGTTCGCCATGGTAACAGTAAATCCTTCTGCGGCATATAGCCTACCTTCCCTAACCTGTTTCCAGCGTTTTCTCCATTAATCCAGATTTCTCCCTGGTCAGGCTCTAGTAAGCCGGTAATCAATTTAAATAGGGTACTTTTCCCAGATCCACTTGCACCAATTACGGAGACAAATTCTCCCGCTTTCACATCCATGGATAAATTTTGAAAAATGGGCCTGTTGCCTTCAAAAGCATATGTAAGTTTTTCGATTGAAACAAAAGATGAGTTAGACAGGCCAATCTCCTCCTTCGTAAACCATATCCCAGAACATGTATTCAAACCGCGACGTCGTCAAGAAATGGTCTGTTAAAATAGCTAACTCTCGTTCAGACTTTCCTTCTACCAACCAATCTAGCAAATCAATGAGCCACATGGCTAACGAACCAAATTCATTCGAGGAATACATTTTTACCCATTCACCATATAATGGATGCTCGCTGGAATTCGGATAGTTATCTGCTAGCATTGTGCTAATCTCCCGATAACTCCACATACAAGGCAGCAGCGATGAGATTAATTCCTCCAAAGATCCATTCTGAGCAACATTCAGCATATACCGTGTGTAGGCTAAGTTAATGGGTGAGGGCTTAGTTTCCTCTAGCTCCTGGTGGGTAATGCCCAACTTGGCCGCGTAAGTGCGATGCAGCTCCATTTCTCCGTTTAATGTATCATGCAATAATTTCGCAAAAAATGTCATCGTATCGAGGTCTCTGGCTTTAACCACCCCCAATGCAAAAAGCTTGGAATAGTCGATTAAAAATACATAATCCTGCTTCATGTAACGTATGAATGATTCCACTGGAAGCGCTCCACTCCCCAAGCCAACAACAAAAGGATGCTGATGGATTTTCTCCCATATATCTTTTACTTTTACATTAAGTTGTTGCGAAAATTTCATTTTTGTCCCCCATTTTGCACATTTTTAGGCTGGTTGTTGCTTTTCACCTGATCCCATTCTCTTTAAGAAGCATTTATCAGCGGAAAATTGCTATTTATCAGCGATTTCAACCAATATATCAGCGAAAAACGTTTTTTATCAGCGATTTCAATCAATATTTCAGCGAGATTGTATTTTAACAGCGAATCCAAGATTTATCAGCGATTCATTTTTTCAGACCAAAGTGAATTTAAAAACCCGCTCACCTGGAAATGGAATAAGCGGGTTAAAAACACCTCCCACTTCCCTCAACAGGTATCAACTTGTCCGGGTTCAAAGGGTTCAGAGGCACCCTCCATCTCCAGCCTCAAGGCTTCCCCTAGTGAATGTTTATTTAGTTTTTAAAGATTGATCAGCCATTATTAAGATTTTCTTTCTTAAGAAAATAGTTAAAATCATCAACCCAAGCAGGGCTCCCGCAAAAGAGCTAAAAATGAATAAAGGAATGAAGCTAAAAACGGTTGCTTCTTTCCCAAGTAAAAGAGTTGCAATTGGATAACAAAGAACCGCACCAATAATCCCCGTTCCAATAACTTCACCGATAAAAGCCAAATAGATTTTTCTAGTTTTTAAATATAAAAGAGAGGCCAGCAATGCCCCAACCATACTTCCGGGAAAGGCAAAAACCGAACCAGTACCCATCAAATTTCTAAGTAAGGAGACACATAAGGCCTGAGCAACAGCGTAAAATGGACCCAAAAGGACAGCTGATAAAACGTTTAAAAAATGCTGAACAGGAAATATCTTGGTAAATCCCATCGGAATTGATACCAGGTTACTCGAGATCGTGCCAATCGCGATCAGCATCGCCGTCAAAGTTAATTTATGAGTTTTGTTCATCTGATTTTTTCTCCTCAACACTATCACTTAATGCCCTCGCTGCTACCATAGGTGACGCTTCATGGCTAATTGCTGTGATCACCGAAACACCATCTGCTCCTGCTTCCACGACGGATCTAGCATTTTCGTGAGTGATTCCGCCGATTCCGACGATTGGGATGGTGAAGCCTTCTTTTCTTAATGTTTGGATCAATGTTGTCCCACGGGATGGCTTGGCATCCACCTTTGTTTTCGTCGGAAAAACTGGACCAATCCCAAAATAATCCGCTCCCTCTCTCAGAGCGACCTCGGCTTCTTCAATTGAATGAACGGAAACACCGAGGATTTTATCACCAATTTTTTCTCTTACCGATTTGACAGGCTCATCTTCTTGCCCGATATGAACCCCATCTGCATCAATTGCAAGCGCTAGCTCGATATCGTCATTGACGATAAATGGGATTTGATGATCCCTACATATGCTCTGCAGTTCTTTGGCTAGACTTAACTTTTCAGTACCTGTTAAAGCTCCTTCACCCTTCTCACGATATTGAAAAAGGGTTATACCGCCGGCAATCGCTTCCTCCAAAACATCTTTCGGGTTTTTCAAGCAGTTGTTACTGCCCATAATAAAATAAACTTTCAGTAACGCTCGAAGGTTGATCATGGTCTAGCCAACTCCTAAATATTTTTTCTTTTTCCATATGCCCAATGGTTGGTAGGACCATGTCCGTGACCAATTTCAATCTGGTCTTCAATTGCTGCCTGAATAAATTTTTTCGCTATAACTACGGCATTATGTACTGTAGAGCCCTTCGCCAATTCAGCGGTAATCACAGCCGAAAAGGTACATCCGGTTCCATGGGTATTTTTTGTGTCAACTCGCTTGCTGCTAAAAGTGAAGAATTCCTTTCCATCAAACAGTAAATCACTGGATGATTCAAACTCATCTTTATCATGACCGCCTTTTATGACGACATTTTTCACACCTATTTCATATAGTCGTTTGGCAGCCTCCATTTTCCCTTCAGTGGTTCGGATTTCCATCCCTGTCAGCACCTCTGCCTCCGGGATGTTTGGAGTCACAACTTCAGCAAGCGGCAATAAATGGTTTTTCAGCGCAGAAATGGCTTCCTGTTGCAGCAATGAAGCCCCACCCTTCGCAATCATTACAGGATCGACGACGATATTTTTCCATTGATATTTTTTGAGTTGCTCTGAAACGGCATCGATAATATCTGCACTAAAAAGCATTCCTGTTTTCACCGCATCTGTACCGATATCCTCCCCGATAGCTTGAATTTGTTGAATAACTGCCTCGGCTGTCATCGGATAGACTGCATGAACACCCAAAGTATTTTGCGCGGTAACAGCCGTGAGTGCCGACATGCCGAAAACCTCTAACTCCTGAAACGTTTTCAGGTCCGCTTGAATTCCTGCTCCACCGCCGCTATCAGAACCTGCGATTGTTATGGCCTTTTCAATCATAGTAACCCCCTAAAATTCCCTAAAAGAACTAAATTGATTGATATCTTCAAAAGAAACGAGTGATAATTGGTTCAAAAATTCAATTTGGAAACTACCCGGGCCTAGGTCCGCTGTTTTTCTAGCAGCCTTTTCCGCTGCAATCCCATAGTAAGTTAAAGCAGCCACCGTTGCCCTTAAAAAATCCTTTTCCACTCCCACAAAAGCTCCAATTACAGAGGTTAATAGGCAGCCCGTTCCTGTCACCTTTGTCATAATCGGGTGTCCATTTGAAACTACATATGTTGTTTTTCCGTCAGTTACAACATCCTCTTTTCCAGTGATGACAACCACACAGTTCATTTTTTGTGCAGCAGTAATCGCAAGTTCAGTGATATTCCCTTTGGCATCCCCTGCATCGACGCCTTTAATTTCCCACTTCTCGCCGACCACATTAGCCATTTCTGCGGCGTTACCCCTAATAATGGACACCTTTACCTCATTCATGATTTTTTGCGCGGTTTCCGTCCGATAACGAGTAGCGCCGGCACCAACCGGATCAAAGATCACTGGAACACCCGATTCATTTGCTGCCCTTCCAGCAAGGATCATCGAATCCACTGTTTGTGAATTTAACGTACCAATATTCAAAACTACTGAATTAGCAATCTGTGCCATATCAGCTACTTCTTCCATTGCATACGCCATTACCGGTGAAGCGCCAAGGGCAAGGAGCCCATTCGCCGTGAAATTAGTAACCACGACATTAGTTATGTTATGTACAAGCGGGTTAACCTCTCTTACTTTTTGCAATGTTTCGCACAAGCTGTTTTTTTCCATGTTAAACACTCCTTTTTTTTTAAAATAAAAAAAGCCAGGTCCATAAAAATAGACCTGGCTAGTAAGTATAAGAATAAAATCACTTAACTCAACTACTTTCCTACGCTGGTATTACCCAGATCAGGTCCAAAGGGTTAAAAACTTAAACGTTTTCTCTCAGCCTGATTACAGGGCACCCCTAGTAGATACATTCGTATTAAATTAAATAAATCATAACTCTATTAAATAATACTGTAAAGAAAATTGTGATAAATAAATTCTTATCAAAGGAAAACGCACTCAATAGCATTGAAGAATAAATCCAACCTTTTCAAACCGTTTATTTTTCAAATCGTCTTTGTGGGTGCAGAAATACAGTATTCCAGATTCCCTCAGATTCGTTCCTGAATTGGCATTACCAGCGATTATAAACTCGCTCGGCAAAGCCTAAGAAATCTCTTACTTCAATAACACATCCATCATCAAGTACTGCCTTCCCATTGAACCTACCAAATACTTGGTGCTGATCACTGGCAATTATTCCAATCGAAGTAAAATCAGATCGATCCAAAATAGGATTAAAGTTCATTTCAAACCTACCATCGCTTGATGAAAAGTTCCATTGCGTCATATAATCAAATTTACCACCCTCTTTCTTCGGAATATGAAAGGTCACTTCTGCTAATTTATGTGCACGTCCATCGTAAAAGAGCATATTTTCACTTGCTGCCGAAGTATCACCAAAGCCGTACCCGATATTAAAACCGAACGTTTTTCCATTCGCGACACCTGATGCTGATCCCCAGTACCATGTATTCTTGTAAGTCCAAACACCCCTTCCCCAATCCAGGATGCCAAAGGAAGTAGCGGGATTGAAATGATACTCTTGGCCATCAATGGTGACAACACCATTAGCCCTCATACAGTTAATTTTTTGATTATAATAGAAGGCTTTTGGATCTTCCGCGAATGGAGTTGCAATCACCATCGAATCCTTTGGTTCGTCACTTAAGTTGATGTCACAAAGAAGATCCTTGCCTTTATCAAAATTTTTCATGGAACACTTTAGCCTTCTCGCTGTCCCTTTATGAAGAAATTCAATATGGATTCGTTTATCTCTGTATACAACGTCACCCACTTTTGATGATGAAGGTAACTGCAACTTACCAAATGTAAAGGGCTTGATAATGCTAGTTGTTCTATATCTGGCATTTTTAAAATCCATAAAGGAAACACTTAATAGCCCCATATACGAATTATCTGCAACTGTTAGGGCGACACCAAACTCATCATTCGCAACAAAATAATAATCCCACTCTTTGATTCGATAAGAATGTGCATGGATATCCTCACGACGATATTCGTGCAAAAGGTCTGTTGCATACCCTTTGTCGTTTAGTTCACCCCTGTCATTAAGCAACTTTTGAGGTGTCTCCATTTTTCTTTGCATAAATCTCACCTCACTTATTAATCTGAAAGTTCATCTATACATTTCAATTCGAGAAGCACCTTGCCAAGACCTTTACATTTTGAAAAAAAAGAGTGCCAAATCAACATTGATTTGATACTCGATTTATCGTCAATGAATACCTTTTTTCTACAAGTGGAATTTCCCTCATGCCTTATCGGGCTATATCCATTAGCTCTTTAAGCTCATTTGTAAATCCCTTTACTACTCGATTATCGAACACGGAGACCGGGACACCCATAAAACCAAGTTCCTCTACTTCCTTTTGATAATCAGGGTTTGCTGATACGTTCCTTGTCTCAAAAGGGATTCCTTCCTGTTTAAGTACCTGTTTGACTAAATCGCATTCAATGCAATCGTTTGTGGTATAAACGATTATCTGCTTTTTCATCACTTCTTTTTCCCCTTTCTAAATTTCATAAGGCAAAGTAAAAAACGAGATCTAGCACTACCTCGAGAAATGTCATTTCTTGCGCTTTCCCAAGCAATAATTCCATTATAAACACTTCACGCTAAAATTCTATATTGGCATATAAAAAGAAACAAACCCCGTAAAATCACGAAGTTTGTGTATAAATTTGAATTAAATTCCATTTTGTCCACCTGCGGCGGACACTTAGCCCAAAATGTCTTTCTATGGTGCCTGACACCATTAATTTGAGCCTTTAGTTAAGTCGTTTTTTATTTTTTTTATGTGAGCGAGTATTTCTTCTTTTGTGTCGGGTCTGGTTAGAGCGATGTCGATTGTTGCTTTAATGTAGCCGATTTTGTCACCTATGTCGTAGCGTTTTCCCTGAAAATTGTATGCTAAGACTGTCTTCAGTTTATTTAGCTCATTAATGGCATCGGTAAGCTGTAGTTCATTCCCTTTTCCAATTGGAAGCTTCTCTAATATTTCAAAGATTTCAGGTTGTAATACGTAACGACCCATGATCGCCAAATTGGAAGGAGCGTCCTCTACTTTTGGTTTTTCTATTAAAAAATCAACATTGTAAAGATTTGAACCTCCCATTGAACCCTTTGTCTTAACTATACCGTATTTACTAACATCATCTTCCGGGACATTCTGAACACCGATAACTGAACTTTTATTCTTTTCATAAACACCAATTAACTGCTTCAAACAAGGAATTTCCGACATCACGATATCGTCGCCTAATAAAACAGCAAATGGCTCTTTACCAATAAAACTTTTAGCACAAAGAATTGCATGTCCGAGCCCTTTTGGCTCCTTTTGCCGGACATAATAAATATTTACTAAGCTTGAAATTGACTGGACTTCCTTTAATGCATCTAACTTATTCTTTTTTAATAATGTATCTTCCAGCTCATAGGATTTATCAAAGTGATTCTCAATTGACCTTTTTCCCCTGCCTGTGATCAAGATAATCTCCTCAATCCCCGATGCGACCGCTTCTTCCACAATGTATTGGATTGTTGGTTTATCAACTATTGGTAACATTTCCTTTGGTTGTGCTTTTGTGGCTGGTAAAAAACGAGTTCCGAGGCCAGCGGCTGGAATAATGGCCTTGCGGATTTTCATAACCTGCCTCCATCCATTTTCTATTTTATCTATTTTATGCACATCGACAAACTCGGTTCATGACAAAAGCCTATAAACCAACAACTCCCTTTCCCTATCGGGTCTGGGAGTTAATGGAGTTTTCTTTTAGTGGTCGGTAGATCTTTTTTAAAAATTTGTGCAGCAAATCTGGAAGAATTTTTTTGCGCCGAGTCACTAGGGCGGATACGATCGCCTTTTTTTCATCCTTTGTGACATTCCAGTCATCAGGAATTAATTCAACAATTTCTTCGATTAATAGAATAGGAATAGTTTGAATTAATTTCAGTTGATCAAAAAACTGTTCCTCATCCTCTATAAAGGACACCATTATTTGATGTGTTGCACTTTTTATCATTTCAACTGGTAAGTTTTCCAAATCACTTTGCTGCCAATTGTAAGATCCGAAAACTTCAGCCTGGTCAATAATCCAAAGATGGTAAGAATCTTCTATTTCTTCCCTTAATAGAATATTTTTGCGCGTGCGGTCCTGGTTACACAACCAGTAATCAAATAAGATAATCCCTGCTAATGATGGATGATTAATAATATAGGGGAAACTTGAAACCTGGTGACCATCCAAACAATTAGGAACATACAATGAAGCAAATTGGTACTGTGTGTGGCTCATTTGTAAAAGTTCGGGCAATTGAGAAGAAAATTCTTGTGGAATTTCTACTATTTTGGCATAAGGGATTGGGAGTCCAAGATATCTTCCCAAGCAATAGCCAACCCATTCATTCGGTAATGATTTTTCAAAACCATGTTGAAAATATTTCACTACATAGTCTTTTCCATCACTAAAAGCGATTAAATGAGCATTCGATTTCCCCTCTAGTTTTCTAATGTATTCAATTGGCTCGATCATGGAATATTCACCTCACCTTGGTCAGCAATAACTGTCGGGACCATTTTTTGTAACAAGTCAATATATTGATCCGCGACCACTTGAATGGCAAACTTTTCTTCCACTTTCTGAATCGCCGCCTGTGACATTTGTTGATGTATTTCTGGATGGTCGATAATATTATAGATTTGCTTAACAGCATCCTCGACATTTTGTCCTCGGAAAAGAAGTCCTGTTTCCCCGTTTACCACGATTTCATTAATTGGCATGATATTAGAGGCAACAACCGGCACACCACATATCATCGATTCAATAAAGGTATTCCCGAACGATTCTGCTTTAGTAGTAGCAAGGGTGCATCCGCCAGATTGACGTATTTTCGCATAAACATGTGGCATTTGTTGATAAGGAATGACAGGAAACCACTTGATAATATCGGTAAGGTCCTCCCCTTTCCAAACAGTTGCAAACTCTTCACGCTGGATACTCTGCGCTCCACCGATGATCCAAAATTCAATATCATTACGTTCATTTTTAATCTGTTTGGTAATTTCAACAAGCATGGGCCAGTTCTTACGTTTGTCTAATCTGCCAATCCAACCAATAATTTTTTTACCTTTAGTCAATGTGGGCGCACTAGTGAGATCAATTTCCTCCGCAGGTAACGCCCGGAAAAAGGAAGTATCTACACCATTATTGATGACCTGGATAGGAATGGCATCTGTCAGAATAGAGACCAAACGCTTTTGATATTGTGAAGGAACAATAATTAATTCTGGAAGAATTCCTTTGAAGTTTTTTAAATGGGGCTGTAGCTTAATCAGCTCTGGCGTCCGTGCTTCTATTAAAATAGGACCTTTATATTTCGCTTTTTTAATCCATTTATAGGCAGCACCCGTGTCGACGACAATGATCGCGTCATAGGCATTATCATTAATGATCTTAATAATTTCCTGTTTATCCTTTGTTAAATAAACTTTGGCTACATCCTCCATAATATGGAGACCGCCGTGATCGGTGGTATAGAGAAATTCTGTGTCGATTCCATGCTTTTTAAAATAAATAGCTCGATTTCGCCATCCTGCATTTACTCCGCCAACAGTAAGCAGACGCCAGATTACAAGTACTTTCATATTGTTAGCTCCTTGTATTATATGGGTCCTCCTCATTTTGGGTGGCGATGATTATAGCCTGCCTTCTTTTTCTCTATCGACATGTTAGAGTAGAATCATGTTATTTATTTATATATAGTGTTGGCGTTTTTTCATGCGACTTAGACGATCACGGTATCTTTCCCCTTCAAAACGTTTTCCCCCATCGCTGTGTTTTTCATAGTGACGAGGACTTCCTTCTCCAACAAAACGTCTATCACCTTTGTGACCCCTGTCTTGATCTCGGTCCCGGTCCCGGTCTCTGTCACGGTCGCGAAGTTTTCCATGTTCAAGCGAATCCCAATACTCATCTATTTTTTTCATAACTGCTTCAGGACTTTTCCCCCGAGCCAGCATTGTTTTGACCCATTCCTCTTTGAACACCTTGTGTACTAACCCCTGTAGTTGAACAACATATTTTTCCTCATCCTTCGTTGTTAACAACTTTTTACTTAGTTTTTTTACCTTTTCCTTGTCTGGTCGTTCTGGAAGCAGGATTTGATAAATTTGATGGGATATTTCTTCCATCCGGATGTAGTGGAGCCATTCAGCATATAACTCTGGTGCCATTTCTTGGACATGTGTTAAAAAGATTGCTTTATTTTCCTCCCCTAAGGAGATCAATAATTTTCGGGGAAAAGGATAAACGCGGTCACGCCAAACCGTCCTTGCCACATCGATTACTTTCAAGTTCCCATCTTCCTGTATATAAATTTGCCGTTTATGATGGTCAATCCGGTCAAAGCCAATGCTCTTAAATGTGATTAGCATTTCGATTAGCTTCCTGGAAAGTTCCGGGGTTAGAGGCTGCGATTGAAGGTATTCACGAACATCGACCCCTTTAACAATATCCATCGCGAGAAAGAGTGTCCCTTTCGCATGTATTTTCGGAAAGAGGTTTGTTTCTTGTCCAAGGGATAAGGCAAAGTGTTCACGGTCACAATCTTCGGCATTTCCGAACACCTTTACACAAATATCATCAGAAACTTGAAAGACAGCACCCTGACGACCTTTTCCAAGCATAATTAATGGTGAGTTATTTACAACATCAACATCTGAATTATCAACATTTCTTACTTGGATATCTTTTAGCCAATTATTCAATTGTTTAATATCCATATTTCTCCTCCTTTAAATCCTATAAAAATGGAGAACAAATCGTTTTCCCATGATTTGTGCAAAGACAATATAAAATCCTTGTGTCTTCCTCCATGTTTTCATGCTTGTCTGACTAAAATCCCATTAAACCTGTCACGATATAACCGATAGGAGTCTAATCACTTTTTATATTTAATTCAAAGATGCTATAAAACGTATAGGCAAGTGGCTAAAAATCCAAAATTCTGTATGGGAGAAATGATACTTGTGGAAACTCCTCAAATCATTCTAAAAAAATAGCAGGAAACAAAAAAACACCCTCGCCATAATGACGAGGGTAGCATCAAATCAATAAAAAACACCCGTAGTGTCCGCCTGTGGTGGACAAATAGACGAAAATGTCTTTCTATGGTGCCTGACACCACCTTTTAACGTAACATTACACCTGTTAAGAAGGTTAAAAAGATGTGTGTGCCGAGTTTGACGGTTGGCTGGACTGGTGTGTCTTTTTGTGGGTCGAGGCAGACGATGTCCAGGTTGTTGACTTTTGGATGTCTTCCGGCCACAAGTACCCCTTCTAGCAATTCGGCTGTTGTCATGCCCCCTGGTGTTGAGGCCGGTACCCCTGGGGCATAAGCAATATCAAGGACATCCATATCAACGGTTAAATAAATCGTGTCTACTTTTGCTGCCAGCTCCGCTAAACTTTGTCGGACTGTTTCCTCGATGCCTTTTTTCCTCGCTTGCCCTAATGTTATATAATTGACACCTTTTTCATCAGCATACTGCTTTAAATCTTTCGTATTAAAAAAGCCATGCAAACCAATGTTGTACATATTTGAGCCTTCAACAACACCACTTTCAATCAAGTTCCGCATCGGTGTACCATTGGAAGGACCATTATCGGTCATATCACGTAAATCAAAATGGGTATCAAACTGGAGAATCCCAATTTTTTCGTCGGGCCTAGCCTGATGAATCCCTTTAACCATCATTGCCGTAATGGAATGGTCTCCGCCAATCGCGCACACCTTCGAAGTCGTGAAATGCTGATGAAGCGTTGCCGACGCTTCGATAATATTCTCATGACAGCGGTGGATATCCGTTACATGCATCCGCACATCTCCCGCGTCAACCGCCGTCCTTTCAGACAAATCAACATCTTCATCAAGATTATAGGTAGAAAAGCCTTTCCAAGCACGGCGAAAAGCATCAGGAAATTCAGAGGCACCAGACGCACTAATCGAAGAGCGGGAAAGCGGGACACCAACGATAACAAAATCGGTGTCCTTGCTTTTTACAGGGTCAGCTGCACTTGACAAAGGCTCGATCCATTCGTGAACTTTTGAAACAACTTCTCCCTGTTCTGGTCTCACCCATGTAAAGCTTGGTGGATTAAGTTTAGGATAAAGAAAGCTCTTCATTTAACTGACCTCCCCTGACTACCACCTGACCATTTTTCACCACGGTATCCGTATGGTTTATACCATAGGAGTACTGTAGCTTCATATAATTCTCAACATTAAAAATGGTAATGTCCCCTTTTTTGCCAACTTCTAAACTACCAATCTCACTGCCGCGGTTAATCGCATGTGCAGCATTAATGGTCGTTGCGGTAATGACCTCAGCCGGCGTCATCCCCATTCTTAAGCAGGCAAGATTCATAATAAATGGCAGGGATACAGTTGGTGACGAACCAGGGTTACAGTCAGTCGATAACGCCACAGGCACTCCCAAATCAACCATTTTTCGGCCATTAGCGGATTCAGCCATCAAGAAATACGCTGTTCCCGGAAGCAATACTCCGACGACACCCATCTCCGCCATTGCCTTCATCCCTTTTTCCGATGCCTTTAATAAATGGTCTGCTGAAATAGCACCAACTTCCGCAGCTAGCTCCGCTCCTTCATATGGCTCAATTTCATCGGCATGGATTTTTGGAATTAATCCGTATTTTCGGCCGGCTTCAAGAATCATCCGAGATTGTTCCGGGGTAAAAACGCCATGCTCACAGAAGACATCATTAAATTCCGCCAGTCCAAGTTCGGCCACCTTCGGAATCATTTCCTCAGTCAGCTGCCGTATAAATTCATCAGGGTTTTCTTTATATTCCTTTGGAACGGCATGTGCACCCATAAAGGTAGGAACAACATCAATCACATGATTTTCATTCAATTGCTTCGCTACTTCTAGCTGCTTTAGCTCGGTTTCCCATTCCATTCCATAGCCGCTTTTAGCTTCAACAGTAGTAACGCCATGACGCAAGAACTGATTTAAACGCTCAAAACTTTGTTGAAAAAGTTCTTCATGTGTCGCTGCCTGAGTCCTTCTAGTGGTCGCATGAATTCCGCCGCCGGCGTTCATGATTTCCATGTACGTTGCACCCTGCAGTCGCATATTAAACTCATTTTCCCTGCTGCCAGTAAAAACAAGATGGGTATGCGGGTCTATGAGTCCAGGAGTGACAAGCTTACCCCTGGCATCCACTACCTCTACTTCCGACAAACGGTCTTCATACTTCACTAAAAGTTCTTCATCCTTACCAACTGCTTGGATAACTCCATCTTCTATCCAGACACTACCATCCTCGATGATGCCAAGCTCAGACATCTCCCCCTTAACACGGGGAGTATTGGAACTCCCCTGTAAAGTGACAAGCTGTGAAGCATTCCTGATAAATATTGCCTTACTCATTCAGCTCTCATCCCTTCAGACTTAGTCTTGGTCTTGTTGAAGCATTGGCATTTTTATGCCTTTTTCCTTTGCTGTCTTAATCGCTAGCTCATAACCAGCATCCGCATGACGAACCACACCCATACCAGGGTCAGTTGTTAATACCCGCTCAAGGCGAACTTCCGCATCTTTTGTTCCATCAGCCACAATAACCATGCCGGAATGCTGGGAATAGCCCATGCCGACTCCGCCACCATGATGTAGAGAAACCCAGCTAGCACCGCCAACGGCATTAATCATCGCATTCAAAATCGGCCAGTCAGAAACCGCATCACTGCCATCTCTCATTGCCTCTGTTTCGCGGTTTGGCGAGGCAACAGAACCAGCGTCCAAATGATCACGGCCAATAACGATTGGTGCTGAAACCTCACCGGAGGCAACCATATCATTAATCACTTTTCCAAAACGGGCGCGGTCACCATAACCTAACCAGCAAATCCGTGCCGGAAGTCCTTGGAAACTGATTTTTTCCTGAGCCATCCTAACCCATTTGCAAAGATGCTCATCATCTTTGAACTCGCGTAGCAAAGCTTCATCAATTTTGTGAATATCTTTAGGGTCACCTGAAAGGGCTGCCCAGCGGAATGGTCCTTTTCCTTCACAGAACAACGGACGGATATAAGCTGGAACGAAACCAGGGAAGTCAAATGCGTTTTCTACGCCTTCGTCCTTTGCCACCTGACGGATATTGTTACCGTAATCAAACGTTACGGCACCTTTTTCTTGCATTTTCAACATGGCTTGCACATGTATAGCCATACTTTGTTTAGCAAACTTCACAAACCCAACCGGGTCTGCTTTCCTTAACACTGCTGCTGCTTCTAAAGAATAACCAACTGGGATATAGCCGTTTAAAGGATCGTGTGCAGAGGTTTGATCTGTTAGTACATCAGGATTAAAGCCTTTTTCAATCATTAATGGTAAAATTTCAGCCGCATTTCCTAATAAGCCGATTGATAACG
The DNA here is from genome assembly GCF_031988165.1 of Neobacillus sp. NCBI lineage: Bacteria > Bacillati > Bacillota > Bacilli > Caryophanales > Bacillaceae > Neobacillus > Neobacillus sp. The sequence goes on along the minus strand of NZ_DALZYO010000010.1, from coordinate 70,730 downwards.
CCTTTCCTTCTCCCTTCGCCTTATGAGCCATTTCCAATGCTTCCTCTAAGTCGTTTGTTTTTACATCAAGGTATGAGGTTTCAATCCGACGGTCAATTCTCGTTTCATCGACATCTATCGCTAAACAAACTCCATCGTTCATGGTAACTGCTAAAGGCTGTGCACCACCCATGCCGCCAAGACCGGCTGTCAATGTGATCGTGTGCTTCAATGTTCCGCCAAATTCCTGACGAGCAAGCTCGGCAAAGGTTTCATACGTTCCTTGAACAATTCCTTGGCTACCAATATAGATCCAGCTGCCGGCCGTCATTTGACCGTACATCATCAGTCCCTTTTTATCTAACTCATGAAAATGCTCCCAATTCGCCCAGGCTGGAACGAGGTTGGAGTTAGCAAGTAATACACGAGGTGCGTCTTTATGAGACTTCCAAACAGCTACGGGTTTACCAGATTGAATTAGCAATGTTTCATCATTTTCTAATTCAAGCAACGTTTTCACAATCGCATCATATGACTCCCAGTTACGAGCAGCTTTACCAATTCCCCCGTAAACTACTAAATCCTCCGGTCTTTCGGCAACCTCTTGGTCAAGGTTGTTCATCAGCATGCGAAGGGCTGCCTCTTGAATCCACCCCTTTGCATGTAGTTCTGTTCCATTATAGTTTTTAATGACTCTCGGTTTCACCGTATTCTTTTCCATCGATTCCACTCCTTATTATCATTTATTTCATTATAAAAATGAAATCTTCTGAAAAATACCACTGAAAACGTAGATAAAAGATAGTATTTTTATCTTAAGATAGATAATATGGGTTTTACAGACAGAACCAATGATAATATTTTTAGAAACAAGTAATATTTTTAGAAAAAAATAGACTCTGGTTTCATCCTGAGCCTATCTCTCCGTTCAACATATCCACTTTTTTCATTCGGAACTCCCGCGGTGACAACCCGATGATTTCTTTAAACATTTTGCTAAAATAATTGGAATTTTGATAACCGACCAGAGCTGAAATTTCTTTCACCTGCTTACTTGTCTCCAGTAATAACCGTTTCGCTTCCTTCATCCTTATTCCAGACAAAACGTCGGTAAAGCTCGAACTCGTTCTCGACGCAAGCAGATGACTGAAATAGGAAGGATTGCGGTCCACATATTTCGCGACGTCTTCCAGTCGAAGGTTACTATTGGAAAAGTTAGCCTCCATATAAGCAATGGCTCGTTCAATCGGATCTTGCTTAAGGTTTTGGATGCTCGTTTCAGCACCAAGAAATAGTCTTTGGATAAATAAAATCAAGTTCTGAACAGTCCGATAAAGAACGGTGTCATACAATATGGAATTGAAAATATAGGGGTAATCCCGCTCCAAATCGTGGTCTTCATGTAAATTGTACGTTTTCATAAATCTTCTTACTTGAGCTAAAATACTCGTCAGTCTGATCCTTACTAGGCCAGGATCAGGATAAGGGTCTATTAATTGTAGGAATTCATTATAAAGCCAATTTTTTATTTGTTCTAAGTCAATGGTAGTAAGCATGTCGACCCATGCCCGTTGTTCAGGAGGTGTCAAGAAAGGGTCGGTGTGAACCCAATCCGGTGAATATTCAAACTCCACTACCTGCTGATATCCCTTGTAATAGGTGAACTCCATCATTTTTCTTATTTGTAGGTATTTCTGATTTAATGTCATGGAATGATCATGGCCCTTATGAATAACGATTGCAAGGGGATCGGAAAATTCCTCCTCCCACCTTCTCATCGCCTTTTGGCACTGTTCCGTTATATTCGAACATGTGTCCTTAAATAAAAGGATCATCATATCACTCAAAGGGAAAATTCCACGTATATCTTTGAAAGGATATTCAGTTAAAAAAGAGTGCAATGTGTCAATTGTTTCGTTGCTCTCCGTCTGAAGGGCTGCAATTTGATAGCTCTCTATGAACGTCGTTTGTGAAAGAAATAAAGCTTCGTAGGAAATATCTTTATAATAATATGAATGACGGCTTCCAGCAGTATTATTTTTTATTGTTAATTTTCGGGAAGCTTTTTGGTAGGCTGACTTTACCTTAGTTGTCGAAAATGGTTTAATCATCAGGTCTAGGGCCTGCATGTCAATCGCCTGTCTTGCCTTTTCAAAGGTTGCTTCCGCACTTGTTAACAGTAAAACGGGGGGGTATATTTGCATCAACTCACGAAAGGTCGACCATTCTCCTTTACTTATCATATCAAGCTCTACTAAAACAATATCAGGGGTTTCTTTTTCAAACAAAACAATAAATTCTTGATAATTTGAAGCCAGTAAAATGTTCGTGACTGGAATCGAAGAGGTTTTCAACAGCCACTTTAACCCCTCCCGCTCATTCAAATCCCGATCGGCAATCAGCCACTTACCTTCCATAAAGAAGTCACCCCTTCTCCCTCAATTATACATAAAACGAAGTAATAGCACGATACATGGAATCTGGCGCAGTTCACGCGGAGATTCCTTTACGAATCCTTTCAAAAAGAGGTTTGGGAGGTGGAAAAAAGCCGTTTGGAAAAATTGATGCTATAACGAAATTAACCCTTACTATGCGGCCTTGAGAACATAATCCCGACCATAATCCCAAAAAGCATCGTAATAACATGAAGCGTCCCTGTTGACCGTGATAAGAAATTAATCATCATTCTATAATCATCATTCACTAAGCTTGATTGAAGTCGCTCGAAAAAGGGCTGGTATATCAAGAAATATGGAAGCAAAATTAAAGGAACAGCCATCCAGTTTCGCCCGATGAAATATTTGGTCATTAGAAAATAAATAATTGTTAGGAGAATTGCAAATCCAAAAACGAACCAATTAATATATTGAAGCGCACGACCAGGTTGATCAAAAAAAGCTACTATATTTATGTATAAAACCCAAAAAAACGCAAATAAAATGGCAAGAATCTGTGTTTTTATTAAAGACCTCATATAACTATCTCTCTCCTTTCCCAATAGTTATTTATTTTACCATAACCCGACAAACGAAGCACTTTCAACACATCATATTAAACAAAACGCTATATTCATGTAATAATTAAAAAAATAATAAGAGTATCAAACCAGAAAAAAGGACAAGCAGGATCTGCTCACCCTTCTTGTCCTTGTTCTTTTCCCTTTTTATTTACTATGTTTAGCCTACGTTTAGACCAAAGTCTGTTGCGATGCGGGCGAGTCCGCCTTGGTAGCCAGAGCCGACTGCTGAGAATTTCCACTCGCCGTTATGACGGTATAATTCACCAACAATAATCGCTGTTTCAACAGAGAAATCTTCTCCCAAATCATAACGAATGATTTCTTGATTCGTTTCTTCGTTGACGATACGGCAGAAGGCATTCGAGACTTGTCCAAAATTCTGGCCGCGTGCTTCAGCGTCATGAATCGTAATAACAAACGAGATTTTTTCTACTTGAGCAGGAACAGCACTTAAATTTACTTTAACTTGCTCATCATCGCCTTCTCCTTCTCCCGTGCGGTTATCACCTGTATGTACAACAGAACCATTTCCACCCTCTAGCTGGTTATAGAAAATAAAATCTCGATCAGAAGCACATTTGCCGTTAGCATCTAATAAGAACACACTTGCATCTAAATCGAAATCGTTTCCGCCATCGTATCGATTCGTATCCCAGCCAAGACCAACAACAACCTTCGATAAACCGGGATTTGTTTTTGTTAAGTCAACCTTCTGACCTTTAGACAATGAAATTGCCATATTAACACCCTTTCGTATTATATTTTTTATGTAACCTTCTAATAAAATAGAAAGCTAATAACAATCTGAATTCATTAGTATAATACCACACATAAAAAAAATGCAAATCCTAAAAATTACTATACCTTCATTAAGTGTACAAAAATCATCTTTAATTTACTACCATTATTTTCATATTTATCATTTTAAATCAGTAGGTCCTCTCTGAACAAGATTATCCACTGAGAAATATGGTTAAATTAAGAAAGTCAAACCAAGGATGGTTGGTTATGCTATAATAAACTGTTAGCAAAACGGGTGAACCGTTTATTTTTAAGCAGGGAGCGAATATTTTTATGATAAAAATTGAAATACCTAACCCAGATATCGTGATTACAAAAAATAGGCAAGTTGGAGAAAAAGTGGAATCCCCATTAAGCAGTGTATATGGATTCATCGATTACAATAAAATTCCCAGGGATAAAGGCGGAATTATCTTATTTTTTAATGCAAACGATGAATTGTTGTTTGTCGGTAAAGCTAGAAAATTAAGACCACGGGTAAAGAGACATTTTGAAGATACTGTTTCCCCGATCAAAATGGTTCGCAATGATGTTTATAGGATTGCCGTATGTGTGGTGGAAGACCCGATGGAGAGAGAAATATATGAAACATATATTATTAATACTCTTCATGCGAAATACAATATCGATAAGGTTTTCTATAAATAATTCTATTTAATGAAAAGAGTGGGTATGAATCTACGGATATGGGTAACCTGCTCTTTTCTTGTTAACTGATATCCCGCTATTTTAACCGATGAATTATTTTCGATTTTTCATTCAATGAAAAAACGCTCCTGCAAAGGCAGAAACGTCATTTAGCATTCCTATTTAAAAAATAATATCACTGTGGCCGCGTTTCGCTTGCAAATACATACAAACTAAGGACTTAATACCCCCTAAACCAAATTCCTCAGACGATTCAACTTTGATGCAAACTCCTTTATCCCTTCCACATCTAAATTTGATTGATCAGAAATGATACCATCTACTTTTTTAACAACCTGTCTTTCAAAAAAGTTCATTTTCGAAACGAGAAATTCTCCGCCAAACAAGCCCATAGCAGCCGAGTTTTTTCGTAAATCTTGTGGAAAAGCATGATTAAATTGCTCGATAGCCATCTCGCCTTCACGCATACAACATAGAAAAAGCCCTAAATCCTTCTCAAGCAGCTTATCATGGTTATTCTTGATAAACTGTTTGATTCTCCTTTGAATGGTTCCGGCATGAATGGAACCGCCGATGAGGACGGTATCAAAATCTTTGAGATCAAATACGGTCTTCTCTTTCTTCAAATCTACCGATAATACTTCTCCTTCAAGATTCTCACTTAATAATCCTACTACTTTTTCTGTAGTCCCGTGGGATGAGCAATAAACAATTAGACTTTTCATGAAAATACCCCTCTCCGAAATTTTACAAAAAAACCAGCCGCGATTACTTATGAATAGGCTTGGTTGTGAATATATTTAATTCCATTATAAATCTTATTGAAGCCAATACCCGTAAAAATATTGGCAAAATTTTTACAACGCACTTATGGTGTCAGGCGCCAATGCCCATCTCCAGCTAAAGCAGATAAAATGGTCCAATTTTCATCTACTAAATATCATTTTTGCAAAATTCCCAATCTCATTGATCGCCTTTCTCGCTTCCGGTAAGAACTCACCGCTCATTTGCCAAACATGCCACATTCCATCCCAAACCTTCATCGTGACCTTTACCCCTGCTTTACGTGCCTGGGCCGCAAGCTTTTCTGCATCACTTTGCAATATTTCATGACTGCCAACTTGTATGAACAGTGGCGGAAGTCCTGTTAAATCGGCAAAAATTGTTGAAATCAACGGATGATCGAGGGCTGCCTCTCCTGCATACATCCGTGCGGTTTTCCTCACACCATCCACGTTCAAATACGGATCTACCCCTCCGTTTTTTTGATAGCTTTCCCCACTGCTTGTTAAATCCACCCACGGAGAAAGACAGACAAGCGCTGCCGGGAGACGTTCATTCTGATTTTTCAGCACCAAAGAAGCGGCGATACTCAAGCCGCCACCAGCAGAATCACCGGCAAAAATAATGTTAGTGGATGGGTAACCATGCTCAAGTAACCAGTGGTAAGAACGGATTGCATCTTCAATCGCAGCCGGAAATGGATGTTCAGGGGCAAGCCGGTATTCCGGTAAAAACACCTTTACCCCAGCAGACTTCCCAATTCTCGCCGCAAGCGTTCTATGTGTTTGAACGGAACAATATCCATAGCCACCGCCATGGAGATAAAGAATAACCTTGTCATTCTTTGAGTCACTATAGGAAAGCCACTCTGCGTAAATTCCATCCATATCAAGCGGCTCAACCATACAGTTTTTTGGCATCCTCAATGCTTTAGAAGCAGTATCTAGCTTTTGACGCCTTTCCTTTATCCCCTTTTTTTGCAAACTTTTACCACCAACTCTTTTTACAGTTAGTTTAATTACTTTTTCTAAAAAAAAACTTTTGAAACTCGGCATGGTCCCTATCTCCCTTTCAAGCTTCGATTTATATATTTTCATTATACTGAAAAAACCTTTTTTACATATAACTTCCAGTCTAAAATTTATCATTTTTATTTCATTTTTCGGAAATCTCGTAAACATTCTGTAACAATTGGTCCATTTCCTATAGTACAATTAAATTAACTGGAAACCATAAACGTGGAGGTTTTTCATGAATCGACTTACTGATCATTTAGTTATTATTTCCTTTGATTGTTTAGCTGCTTTAGATTTTCCTATTTTAAAAGACTTACCACACTTTCAGACCATATTGACAAATGGGGCTTATGTAGAAAATGTCGAATCTATTTACCCTTCTGTCACCTATCCATGTCATGCGACGATCGTGACCGGAAATTATCCGAACCGTCATGGTGTGATTAATAATACCCTCTTGCAGCCCGGTATGCTTTCTCCGGACTGGAATTGGTACCGCAATTGTATCAAAGGTACGACTTTGTATGATGAAGCAAAAAAGGCAAACTTGACGACTTCTGCTTTATTATGGCCAGTGACGGCAAAAGCAAAAATTGACTATAACATGCCCGAGATTTTTGCCAATCGTTCTTGGCAAAATCAAATCCTGGTATCACTAATGAACGGTACTCCCCGTTTTCAATTGGAGCTAAATAAACGCTACGGCCATATCCGCCACGGTTTGAATCAACCGGAATTGGATGACTTTGTCCTAGAATCAACCGTCCATACAATTAAAACAAAGAAACCAAATTTATTGATGGTCCATTTTACCGATTTGGATTCTCAGCGCCATTATCATGGGTTTTCTTCTAAGGAAGCAATGGCAGCGATTCATCGCCATAACGAGCGGTTGGGCAGAATTATTGATGCCTTAAAGGAAAGCGGACTCTATGAAAAATCGACCGTGGTAGTATTAGGCGATCATAGTGCCCTCGATGAAAATAAGGCGCTCCATATCAATGTACTTTTACATAAACAAAGGTTAATCACAACCAATGCAAAAGGTAAGCTAATTAATTGGAAGGCTTATAGTAAAAGTTGTGATGGCTCCGCATATATTTATCTAAAAGACATGCACGATACCACGACATTTAATGAAGTAAAGCTTCTTGTGGATTCATTGCTCCAAGACCCTGATTCGGGAATTGAAAGGGCTCTTACAGGTGAACAAGCTGCTGAAAAAGGGGCAGACGGGACTTGTGCCTTCATGCTTGAAGCCCAAAGAGGTTATTACTTTTTAGAAGATTTTGAAGGGGAGTATATCAAAGCCATTACCCAGGAGGATGTTACGGCAGATAAAAAATATACATTAGCCTGCCATGGATATTCACCAGAAAAAGAGAATTATGGCACGATTTTTATGGCAGCTGGGAAAGGGATTAAACCGATTACGCTCCCAAGGATTCGGCTCATTGATGAAGGCCCGACATTCGCTAGGCTTCTTGGTGTTAACTTAGGAAATACTGATGGACGGGTGATTGAAGAAATTTTGACTTTATAGAGACTAAAAAAAGGAGGAAATTGCATGAGTCGGATGTCAAAGCAAGAAAAAAGCTGGGTATTTTATGATTGGGCAAACTCTGCCTATTCCATTCTCATAACTACCGCCATTTTTCCATTGTACTTTAAAGCAGCGGCCAAAGATGCTGGATTGGCAGCTTCTACTTCCACGGCTTATTGGGGGTATGCCAATTCCTTTGCTACACTGTTGATTTCGATTTGTGCACCCATTTTGGGGAGTATCGCCGATTTCAAAGGGTTTAAGAAGCGATTTTTTGCCTTCTTCTTTGGTCTAGGCATTGTTTTTACCCTGCTACTTTCCGTTGTGCCTAGTAATCAATGGCTGATCTTATTAATCTGTTATATGCTCACCGTCATTGGTTTTGGCGGAACGAATATTTTCTACGATGCCTTCCTTGTCGATGTGACGACAGAAGACCGAATGAATCAGATATCTTCAAAAGGCTTTGCAATGGGCTACATTGGAAGCACGATCCCATTCATTATCAGCATTGCCCTTATCATTTTATCGCAGCAAAACATCATTCCTTTATCGGTGACAGTGGCAAGTCAAGCGGCATTTGCTATAACCGCTTTATGGTGGGGCTTATTCACCATCCCGATGTTAAAAAATGTGCAGCAGGTTTATTATAAGGAACGTGTGCCAAACCCTATTGCAAATGGTTTTAAACAGTTATTCGAAACGTTTAAAAAAATAAAGCTTTATCGTCCTTTATTTCTATTTTTACTCGCTTATTTCTTTTACATTGACGGGGTTAATACCATCATTACGATGTCGACGGCATACGGATCCGATTTAGGTATCACTTCTAATAACCTATTGATTATTTTGTTTGCCACCCAAGTTGTCGCTGCTCCGTTTGCGATTTTATATGCAAGGCTTGCCGATAAATTCAAGGGTAAGACGATGCTTCTTGTTGGGATTTTTATCTATATTGTGATTTGTACGTACGCATATTTCTTAAAAACTACTTTAGATTTCTGGATCCTGGCGATGCTAGTCGCCTCCTCTCAAGGTGGAATCCAGGCATTAAGCCGTTCTTATTTTGCGAAACTGGTACCAAAAGAAAGTGTCAATGAGTTCTTTGGTTTCTATAGTATTTTTTATAAGTTTGCCGCGATATTGGGACCATTCTTAGTCGGATTAACCGCCCAGATAACTGGAAATACAAACAGCGGCGTATTTAGCTTAATTGTTTTGTTTATCATCGGGGCTCTGATCCTCTTGCGCGTACCAGAAGCTAACAGTATCCAAAAATCAAATTCTATTTCTCAATAAATTTTGAGAGACCACACCATGTTGTGAGGTCTCTCATTTATTTACCTTGATTTTTCCAGTATTACTTTTTCATTAACTTTTGAATTGTGACAAGAATCTCATCCAAAACCTCGAGATCGCCTTCTTGAATTCTTTCCACCACACAGCTCTTCATATGGCCTTCCAACAAGATTTTGGCGACACTATTTAGCGCAGATTGAGTAGCGGATATCTGGTTGATGACATCATCACAGTACGTATCTTTTTCAATTAGCCCTTTAATACCACGAATTTGGCCTTCAATACGGTTAAGTCTTGTCACGAGATTATTCTTCACTTTATCGGAATGATGGCTTTTTCGTTGGTTACCCTCATGTGCGCAACAGGATTCATCCAATAGTTCTTCCCCATTATCTTGATCAAAAGACATACGAACGCCCTCCTTTTTTCCTTATTATATCATACCCCGGTATAGTAATTCGACAAGCTGCTCCATTATTTTATTCGAGTAACAACCTACTACCAAAGTATTTGTATTGATTTGTTGACAGCCTTTTTTTAACATGTAATACTTGAACTGAAATTCAAGTTTTCCTAAAAAATTGCCTCAATCATACTCAACCGCTAAGTATAAAAAGTCCATGACTAAAGGAGTTTTTCATGAAACTACGTATGTTAATAAATTTTTTATTCATTATCATTGTCTATTCCGTTTTCAGCTTTTATATTGCCTGGAACGGTTGGATTTGGCTCCATACAGCATTCGGTCTGGAGGATACATGGATTTACGGTTTAATTGTTGGCATCATTTCCTATTCCTATGTCATTGGCCATTTTCTAAAAAGAGTCCCTCTTTTTAAAATAATCGGCTCCTATTGGTTGGGATTGTTTCAATATGCGATCCTATTCCTACCGCTCGCAAATCTTGTGGCATTCATCCTAGATTTCGCTGGTCTTCTGTCAACAACGGTCATAATTTGCATCGGTGCGGTGGTTCTTGCTATCTTTATCCTTCTCTTTAGCTATGGAACGTTTAATGCTTATAACCCAATAGTTAGGAGTTTTTCAATTGTTATCCCAAAATGTGTTAATGACCGTTCCCATCTAAAAATCGCCATGGCCTCTGATATGCATTTTGGCAGACTCTCAGGTTTAGCCCACGTTCGCCGGCTTGTCCGCGAAGTAAACAAACTGAAACCGGATATCATATTATTACCGGGTGATATCATCGACGACGATCCCGAACCCTTTCTCCAAAAGAAAATGGGGGATGTCTTGCAGAAATTATCAGCTCCACTAGGCGTTTTCGGTGTCTTGGGAAACCATGAATATTATGGCGGCGAGATCCCAAGATTTTTAAAGGAAATGGAACGAATTGGTATATCAATATTACTTGATCAAGTAATATTGATTGATAATCTTTTTTATCTTGCCGGGCGAAAAGACAAAACGGATATCAATAGGCTATCAATCGAGAATTTACTAGCAGATATCGACCCATCTTTTCCTCTTATCATGATGGATCATCAACCTGCTGAAATAAAGCAAGCAGAGAAACATCATGTCGACTTGCTTCTTTCAGGACATACACACAGAGGGCAAATGGCCCCGAATCATTTGATTACTCGTAGAATATTTGAACTCGATTGGGGTTATTTGCAAAAAAATCAACTGCATACCATCGTTTCATCAGGGTTCGGATTTTGGGGTCCACCCCTTCGGATTGGTAGCCGGTCGGAAATTATCCAAATTGATATAACATTTTCGTAATCAGAAACATTGTCCATGGATTGGGAGTTGAGGCTCATGATAATTTTTTATGGTAACCTCTCATTTTTTCGTTTCTCTGATTCTTTAATCTCGCTTTATTTGTTCCATATCATTTATAATATTTTCATAACAATTGGAAGGTGTTGATTACTTTGGCAAACCAAGCTGAATCTCCAAATATCTCGGTTAATTCGATGATTTCACTTAAAGGAATCGTAAAAGCGATTTTCAATGATACCATTCATGTACAAATTGGTGGAAAGGTTATTACACTTCCAACATCAGAGTTCCTGCTAGAAAAACCAATACAATAGTTTTCCATACTTTGCTAAATTGATTATTAATTCATCTAAGAAAGCCTCCCACCTAACGTGAGAGGCTTTTTTAAGCATCAAAATCTTAACAATGCTATTTTTTTTGCAGCAGAGATTCAATAAATGGCATATTAAAACTTCCATTCAATAACGACATTTGCTCTTCTTTTTCATGTTCAGCTTGTTTAATTTCTGAAATTTCTTTATGGAGCCGTTCCATTTTGCTGTCTAACTCTTCTGCCATTACAGCGGCCTCTTTTAATTCAGCGACCATTTGGTTCGGCACTTCCTTGTTGTATTTATAATATATTTTATGTTCTAAACTGGCCCAAAAATCCATTGCAATCGTCCGTATTTGAACCTCAACATAGGTTAATTCCTCACGGTCTGACATAAATATAGGTATTTCTAGAATTAAATGAAGGCTTTGATAACCATTTGGCTTTGGATTTTTAATGTAGTCCTTATAATCAACAACTCGAACATCTTTTTGACCGGCGATCATCTTACTTAATTCGTAAATATCAGATTTAAACGAACAAGTAATCCGAATTCCAGCAATATCCCTTACATTTTCTTTAATCGAGGCTAAAGATAAATTATAGCCCTTCCGATATACCTTCTTAAAAATGCTTTCCGGTGACTTAATCCGCGACTTTACATGTTCTATTGGATTATAGTCATGAATATAATTAAATTCATCTTTTAGAATATTTATTTTCGTATTCATTTCGTCTAAAGCAAATTTGTAGGCCATCATAAATCTTGTTAGTTCCACTTTCAGTGCTTTAAGTTCTTTCATATCAATCATTTGCTCAATATTCAATTAGTTACGTCCTCTCCATCGAAGATTAGCCAGTTATTCTGCTGGACTTTTTTTCTCGGTTCGTAATTTTTTCAATATATCTGGTGGAAATACCAAGCGGCACATCACTTTAGCAAGTTCATGGTAATCTGCCTGCTTTCCGCTTTGTTTCTCTTTATCAGGCCCATTTTCCGCTAAAACCATAATCGACCATGTTACTGTATCCATATCTAAATCCTTCCAGGTTAACCCACATTCACTTACTTGTTTCAATCCAGAAAGGATTCTTCCATGAATTTTTCTCCTGGCCACACTCAATACTTCTGCCAATTCTGGATCCTTAGGCAATAATTCAGGCAGCACGCGACGAAGCCCTACTTCTTTAAGTCGATTATTATGGGCTTCCAAAAGTGATGCTAATAAAGCTTCAGGATCACAGGAAAGCCAACTCGGTTCAGGGGGCAGAAGCTTGTCTAATTTATCCTCTAATAGAGACATTAAAAGTTGTCGTTTATCTGAAAAATAACGATAAAAGGTTCCCGTAGCTACTCCTGCATGGGCGGCAATTTCCTTTGCGGTTGTGTGTTCGTATCCCTTAGAAAAAAATAACATATGCCCGCTTTCGAGCAGTGCATTTCTTTTTTGTTGAGCACGTTCCTGTTTAGGGACAAATGGAAAATCGCCAACAAGTATATCCTCACGGTCTGACATTTTATCACCTCATTTCCTATCATAACACAACATAATTAAATGAACCATAGTTCATGTTACGGTTGACAGTCAGCCGAAATCGTGTAATACTTGAACTATAGTTCATGTTACCATCACTTCACTATTTTTCACCCCTTGATTAATGGAATGAGGGTAACATGAACAAAATTTTTTTAAAAGATAATAATCAATAAAGGAATTTACAATATTTTTTGCGAATATTATATGTATCATAATTTTTACTGTCTCCACTAGTTATATGATGTAAAACCTTAGAAAGGTGTTGATTTCTTTGGCCAATCATTCTGAAACAAAAAAAATCGATGTTAATTCAACCATTTCATTAAAAGGAATTGTGAAAGCCATTTTCAACGATACCGTTCACGTTCAAATTGGCGGAAAAATCATTCCGATTCCAGCCACTGATTTTCTGATTGAAAAACCAATACAGTAAAAGCCTTTTCGTTTTCCAATGAAGTCTATCACAATCGTGGTGGGCTTTTTTTATTATGTTGGGTTTTATATCATCTGCCTAGATAACTGGCAAGCTTGAGTGCTTACGCTTTTCAAGTCTGCCCAAATTTCTTTTAAATTTGAAAAACCATTCATCGCGTTATTTCATAACATACAAAAGATATCTCTTTTAACATAGAATTCATATCCTCAGCAAAAAAATACGAAGCGTTTGGTTTCAATGGGATGTGAAGAAATTGAAGAATGTTTGTGAATTCAACCAAGGAATCCGTTCAGTTCAATTGATTCAACGAAATATCGATCTCATTACCGCTGGATTACTTTTAACGGGGCAACTTACCATCTCCCGATTAATTATTGAACCAGGTGGATTTGCTTTATCAGTGGGCGGGCCATTAACTGGCATTGCCCGATTGGAAGGGAAATATGAGAATAAAACATTAAGCTTAGTCATTGACGTTGGAGATATTATTTTAGCAGTATTATTAATTATCGATCAGATTAATGTGTCAGGTATCTTTTTAGGCCCAGGGCGATTTACCATCAATATGACAGGACCCATATTTGGTATTCCTAAACACGATTACACCTTGCCCGATATCGAAAAAGTCTTCACGCAATTCCGCTGGATTGTGACTGATTATTTAAATGTTGATTCCTAATGGTTCAATACTAAATGAAGGGTGTGCTTTTTATGGCTTTAACAGATTTACCCACTATTGAACCATCAAAAGGTGGTATATTTTTATTTTTACTTTCCATCGCTGTCTTTATCTTTTTCTTTACCCAAGCGAAAGAAAGCGATGTCTCCCAGATGAGATAATCGCTTTTTTCTTTATTTTTTTAAGTGTACGGCCTTTTGATAGCAGTCACACGTGACGATATGGTCATTTACCATGCCAACTGCCTGCATAAACGCGTAACAAATCGTTGAGCCGACAAATTTAAACCCGCGTTTCTTTAAATCTTTACTTAATTTATCGCTGATTTCGGTTGTTGCCGGAACATCTTTCATTTCTTTGAAGTGATTTTGAATTGGCTTCCCACCTACAAAAGACCAGATATACGTTTGGAAGGAGCCATATTCCTCGATCACCTGCAAATAGGCCCTTGCATTTGTGATGACCGCATTTATTTTCAGTTTATTTCGGACAATTCCTTCATTATGTAACAATTCTTCTATTTTACACTCATCATACCGGATGATTTTTTCAGCAACAAAGTTATCAAAGGCTTTGCGGTAATTCTCCCGCTTCTTTAAAATCGTATACCAGCTCAGGCCTGCCTGTGCCCCTTCAAGATTTAAATATTCAAATAGCAAGCGATCCTCATAGACAGGGACTCCCCATTCATGATCATGGTAATCGATATATAGAGGATCCTGATTGACCCAGCCACATCTATTCATTTTTGTAACCCCCAAACTTATTTTCCTATTGTTATATTAAAATTATAACAATAAAACCCATTTAATACACTATGGAACTAGCATTGATTTTCCTCCATAAAAAAAGAGTCGAATCACAGCTGTGATCCCACTCTTTTTATAAAATATTATTTTATCCATTCACCACGTTGATTAACTTTGTATCCATTAATGGTTGTGTTTGCAGCCATGCTTCCATTGCTATAAAGGTAATACCACTTCGTTCCAACTTTTACCCAGCCTGTTTTCATTTCTCCATTTGATCCAAGGTAATACCATTTACTTCCATCTTGTAGCCAACCTGTTTTCATTGCTCCATTTGCTGCAAGATAATACCATTTTGCTCCATCTTTTACCCAGCCAGTTTTCATTTCTCCTTTTGCAGCAAGGTAATACCATTTCGCTCCATCTTTTACCCAGCCAGTTTTCATTTCTCCATTTGCTCCAAGGTAATACCATTTCGCTCCATCTTTTACCCAACTAGTTAACATTTCACCATTTCCATCAAGGTAATACCATTTGCCTCCATCTTTCACCCAGCCTGTTTGCATCTCGCCATCTTCATTAAAATAACTCCATTTTCCGGAACTGAAATACCATCCAACGTGTTTCCCATCAAGTTGTGGCATTCCGGCGATATATCCAACACCGCCTTTTTCATTAATACCAATGCCGTCTTTCATCGCTTTCTCTAATGCCACTTTATCCACAGCTGTTCCTTGGAAATTTTGCAGTTCATCACCTGGATGCTGATAGTTATTCAAAATGTAGGAGAACCCATTAAAGTTATCGAGTACACGTAAACCAGTGGCTTCAGCGCCAGCTGGAACGGATAGGACACGAGAAAGTTCTTTTGTATCAATATTGTAAGCCCAAACAAAGTTATTTGTATGCTCGCTGCCATCTTCACCGATAAATAATGTTCTCATTTTTTCTGAATAGCTTAGATTATCTGGTTTGGAAACCTTATTTGGATTTGCTTTATTTCCATAGGCATCTGGAGCAGGAAGATCTTCTCCAACCACAATTGCTTTCATGGAAGAAGCAACATAGTTACTAGAAATAGCATGACCTTCTTTATCGCTTTGACCACCCGTTAAGTTTAATTCAAATGTTCCACCTGCAAGAATTTGCGGTAAGCGAATATCATCTACTGGGTCGACATGCTTTGTATCTTCTAGCATTCCTTTCCCAATCTCAGACATTGCCATATAGACCTTCTTATCTTTTGCGTTAACTGCTAACCCTTCCATTTTTCGGAATTCAGCAGTGGCACCTTTTAAGGCTGCATAACGTCGTGATTCTAAGAATGCGGCAGCTTTTTCCATTCCAGGTTTTACTTTTAAATATTCAATTTTTGCCCCGCTAGAATCTGTTTTAATGGCGGTGAAGCCTTCAGCTGCTTGATCAGCTGTTTCAAAAATATCACTGAATTTTGTCCCTTTGTCAATGATCGTTCTAATTTCATCGTCAGTAGAATGTCCAAGTTTAATCCATTCAAGATTACCCGCTCCACCATTATCGGTACTCGTTTGGACAAATTTAGCAGCATATAAAGTACCAGCAGATAAGTCATTTTCTTTGTCAGCAACATACATAAATGTGACAGTATAGTTACCGTCATCACCGAAAAATGCTGTTTTATTATCAGGCATGACCTGCATTAATTCATGTGAAAAGCGACCAGTGCTGTAGTGTTTTACGACGCTCGTATCGCCATTTGGTTTTACTGAAACTTCAGGAATCCATCCATAATTATAAGGATTCGCTTTTGTTTCATCTCCAAAATATAGCTTTGCAAATGATTTAACATTCGTAGAATCTTTGTCTGTTCCGATTTCAGCTTCGAATTGACGTGCATTTGGTTCATACTCTTCAGAACCTAAATGCGTTCCCCAAGGTGAAGTTGATCCGTTACAGGGAATCCATAGCCCGTTTACCTTTGCGAAATCAATTTTTTTAGCATCCTTTACAGATAATTCACCAGTCTTTTTATTTTGGTTTAATGCTGTTAAAGTCATTGAGGCTGGAACAACTCCGTAAGCAGATTTTCCTGAATTATCAACTGTTTGATATTCAAAATGCGACACGAGGAATAGGTTTCCGCCAACATTCATTAAACTATTGGAATCTGGAGCATCTGAAATATAGAATTTTTCCTTCCCTGGGATACTTTTATCAACTATAGGGTTTCCATTTACATCGATTGGAGTTCCTGCTGGGATTTTCACACCTTTATTTGTTACGATTTTTTCATCTGATAAAAATAATTGTTTATATGTAAGTGGAAAATTCTTTTTTGTTCCATTGCTGTATGTTACATCCATAGATGCCCCGGTGTATGTCTTAACCATTTCTTCAATCGTAGCTGGTGCCTTCATGGAGTTAAATTTAAAAGAATTAATTGTGATATCCTTCCCTGCAGCTGCTGCTGGTGTTAATGCAGGTATCATTAAACCAAGTGCTAATACAACCGATAATCTCTTTTTCATGTTATTCCCTCCCAAAATAGTATTTACCACTCTATTAAACCTTGAAAATATTAAGCTATGATAAATAGAATGTTGAGATAAGTTAAAGAATTGTAAATTTTGTTCAAAAAGATCATTTATTGCCTTTCTTATTTCTTTTTCCCTAGCCTAAAAACCATCATGAGCCTCAACTCCCAACCCTACCATGGAAATAAATTTAGAGAACAAGCCGTAGTCACCTAATAAAGGCGGTGAGAGCA
Organism: Neobacillus sp.; assembly: GCF_031988165.1. NCBI lineage: Bacteria > Bacillati > Bacillota > Bacilli > Caryophanales > Bacillaceae > Neobacillus > Neobacillus sp. The sequence goes on along the minus strand of NZ_DALZYO010000010.1, from coordinate 53,432 downwards.
GAGCTCGACTTCACATCTTTCGTCTAGTGAAATGGGTATTTTACTTTAGCTGGTTAAAGTGATTCATTTTTGTGACGCTCCTCCCCTTTTCCACTGAAAAGAGCATCTTAAGGAAAAAAATCTCCTTCAAGATGCTCTACTAAGTAATTCCGTATTTTCTATTCTTCTTTCATTATGACCTTTAAGGCGCTTCCTTCAGCGATACAATGAGAAATGCAAATCCCACAGCCTGTGCAGTGCTGTATTAAAACCACTGGGACACTGTTTTCAATTCTGATAGCTCCGCTCACTGGACATGATCTGACGCAATAATCACACATGACATTTTGATACCCTAGACATCTGTCTTTTTGCACCTTAACGTACCCAAGAGCTGGACTAGCCGCAAAATCAGTGAGGTTTAAAGAACCTGTCGGACATATCTCAATACACTTTTTGCAAAAGGTACATGGCGACTCATTCGGAACCATATAGGGTGTATTCACAAGTTTGGCTCCATTTGCTAGCGTAAATAAGCGGATACTCTGTTCTGGGCAAATATCCTGACACTGCCCGCATCTAGTACACGATGTAAGGAACTCCAGCTCTCCGCAAGACCCGGGCGGGCGAAAAAAGTCACGTTCCATTTCCATTTGTGGCCCAAGGAAATTCCCCAAGAAACCAATCGTCGACTCCCAGTTTAAATTGAGAAATTCTCGTCTGTTTAATCTCTCAGTCATTGAACACCAGCCACTTCCTGATAAAAAGGTTCGTCCTCGAAGTTGGTATAAACAAGGCAAATCGCTAGTACACCGGCAACATCTTTAAATTTTTCAGCCGTTTTATAGCTTTGGTCTACCGTCACGGTTTCGAGCGTGAGGATAACCTTTTTTTCCTCGTGAATATGGTGTACTTCCACACCATCAAGTTTTGTCAGTTGTGCTGCAGCCTGCTCTGCTTGACCAGGGATTGTTTCAACATATATTCCCGAAATAACCATCTATAGCTACCCCCCTCCTATGGTGTGGCAGGAAAGCCTGCTATTCAAAAACAAAAGGCTTTCGCTTACATTTTAATTGGTAAATGCCGTTTTGGTTTTTGTCTCATTTTGCTGGGCATGACACTGAACGCAATTATCTCTAAATATTTTTCCTTTTGTATCATTATCATAGAAGTGGACAGCTGTTGGTGTTGGTGCCCCTGTTCCAGCTTTGCCGTGGCATGCTAAACAGCTATCTTGATGGAGCTTCGGATTCCAACGGTCCACGTGTGTGGCTGGCTGTAATGGTGGTACATTTAATAGTCCCATGGTTGTTGCATCAGGTCTTCCCTTTTCAGTCAGTTGCACGAGTACTGGTTGAGCACTAACTGCTCCTTGGGTTTTTGTTGCTCCTAAGGACCATTGATACTTTGTTACACCAATGGCTATTGCAAGAATAACGATAAACCCAACAATATAAACAATTCCTTTTTCTTTCATGACCTTCTCACCCCCATTATGCCTTCACAATTTTAACCGCACATTTTTTAAAATCTGTCTGCTTGGAAATTGGACAATAACAATCTAAGGTTACGAGATTAATTAGTGTTTCTTCGGCGAAAAATGGCACGTAAATCAGTCCCTTAGGCGGATTGCCTCTTCCAGTTGTCGTTGCCTTCACCTTTACTTCGCCACGACGTGAAATCACGCTCACCATATCGCCTGTTTTGATGCCAAGTGCCTTAGCATCTTCTGGGTTAATTTCGCAAAGTGCTTCTGGGAATGCCTTATGAAGTTCTGGAACCCTTCTTGTCATTGTACCGCTATGCCAGTGCTCTAACACCCGACCC